>JBFYPU010000080.1:0-28082 GCA_041303175.1 Crocinitomicaceae bacterium
GTATTCTGGATAAATCACCGAATTTGAAAGAAATGCGCTTGCCGTTTCGAAGTGAACATTCATCGGGCGATCCGTTCAACATTGAATTGAACAAGCGAATTGTGCGCCAAGTGCAAATCCCGATCGTGAAGGACAGCAAAACCCATGGATTTATCGTGGCAGCGATGTCCTTAGACGCAGCATTGATGGTACTTCAAAACCTTCGCTATACGCTCTTTTTGCTATTTCCAATCATTTTATTGGTGCTCTTTTTCATCTCTTCGTTCTTGGCGGGCAGAAGCATCATTCCCGTTGTTTCCATCACTGAAACCGCCAATCGCATCACCAAACACAACCTCAACGAGCGCATTGAATTGCCACCCAATGAGGACGAATTGCACGATTTATCCAGTTCCATCAACGCCTTGTTGGGACGGTTGGAAAGTGCCTTGGAACGGGAAAAACAATTTACGTCCGATGCGTCGCATGAACTGCGCACACCGCTCTCCATTCTTCGTGGAACCTTGGAAGTGTTGATCCGAAAAGAACGGTCGCCAGAAGAATACAAAGAGAAAATTGCCTACAGTTTGACGGAAATTGACCGCATGGCCAACAGCATCGATCAACTGCTCGAACTGGCGCGGTTTGACGCAAACCCCGGCTTGGATGCGCAGTCCATTACGTCCCTATCCTCTGTGATTCATCAAATTCTCGTGCAGCGCTCCTCCATGATGTTGGATAAAAAGATTTCCGTTCAGTTCAAGGAAAAAGCGTTGGGTTCGTCCATTTTTGTAAACAGTTTCCACGCGAATTTGATTTTGAACAACATCGTTGGAAATGCCATCAAGTATTCCAAAACAGGGGGCGAAATTGAGATTCTATTGCGCGATCAGGGCGATGCTGTGGTGTGTTCCATCAAGGATTCGGGCATTGGCATCAAGCAAGAAGATTTGCACCAATTGTTCACACCCTTTTTTCGCTCCGACGCCCTCGACCACACTGAAATTAAAGGTGTTGGGCTTGGACTTTCCATTGCGCGAAAAGCGGCCCTGGCGATCAATGCGGAGCTTACCGTCAGCAGCGAACTCAATGTTGGTACGGAAATCAGCGTAAAATTTAATCAAATCTTAAGGAAATCCGAAGGGAGTTAACCTCGAAGGCTGTCTACATTTGATCTCACGTTAATTCGTTGTCAAATGTTGGAAAAAATCATTCAGTTTAGTTTACGCAACAAACTCATCATCTTGCTGTTTACGGTGATTTTGGTGGGTGGAGGAATTTATTCATTGATGACCATTCCAATTGGTGCCGTGCCAGATATTACCAACAATCAGGTTCAGGTGATCACGACCTCCAGAAATTTGGCGACGCAGGATGTCGAGAAATTTTTGACTTATCCCGTCGAGTTGGAAATGGCGAATCTGCCAAATGTTAAGGAAATCCGTTCGATTTCTAAATTTGGACTGTCTGTCGTAACGATCGTTTTTGATGACGAAATTGGAACCTACCTTCCACGACAGTTGATCGCCGAAAAAATCAAAAGTGCCGAACAAAAAATTCCAGAGGGTTTTGGAAAACCATTCATGGGACCTGTTACAACCGGCTTGGGAGAAATTTATCAATACGTGTTGGATGTTGATCCAGCGTACAAAGATCAGTACAGTGTGACCGATCTTCGAACCATTCAAGATTGGGTGGTGAAACGTCAACTTTCTGGCGTGCCGGGCGTGGTGGAGGTGAACACGTGGGGAGGCTTTCTCAAACAATATGAAGTGGCCATCAACCCAGAGCAATTGCGCTCAATGGATATTTCCCTGGAGGAAGTGTATGCGGCCTTGGAAAACAACAACAGCGTTGCGGGAGGTGGCTACATCGAAAAGGGAAATGAAAGCTATTTTATTCGCGGAGAAGGCTTGGCGACGTCCATTGAAGACATTGAAAACAGTGTGGTGAAGGTGCGCGACAATCAACCGATTTACGTGAAGGATATTGCTAAGGTTGGATTTGGTGCGGCGAATCGCTTTGGGGCAATTACAGGAAATGGAGAGGGCGAAAAAGTGCTTGGACAAGTGATGATGCTTAAGGGCGCCGACTCCAAAAAAGTGATAGACGCGGTGAAAAAACGCGTCGAGGAAATGCAAAGTTCGCTACCAAAAGGTGTCCGAATCAATGCTTTTCTCGAGCGCAGTGAGTTGATTGCAAAAACGAGCTTCACGATTAGTGAAAACCTCATTTTGGGGTGTTTAATTGTCATTTTTGTTGTGGTGCTGTTGCTCGGAAATCTCCGCTCTGGACTGGTGGTGGCATCCGTGATTCCGCTCTGCTTGTTTTTCGCACTGATCCTAATGAAAATGTTTGGGGTCGATGCCAATTTGATGAGTTTGGGCGCCATCGACTTTGGAATCATCATCGACGGGGCCGTGATCATTGTGGAGTTTATCGCCTTTAAAATAACCTCGGAAGCCAACACCTTCAATGCGCTTCCGCGGGAAGATCGGTCGGCGTTTATTGATAAAGTCACGTTTTTGGGAACCACAAAAATGATGCGTTCTGCGGTTTTTGGTCAGTTGATTATCATCATCGTTTTCATCCCGATTTTGTCCTTGGTGAGCGTCGAAGGAAAAATGTTTCGCCCCATGGCCCTCGTTTTTTGTTTCGCTCTACTCGGTGCAATGCTCCTTTGTTTCACCTATGTTCCCGTAATGGCTTCCCTCTTTTTGAGACCAAGTAAAAGCAGTAAAACCAATATCTCTGCACGTTTCGTCAATTTCCTTGGAAGAACGTATAAACCCGTTATTGTTTGGGCGTTGCGTAAAAAAACGCTCGTTTTGGGAGGAGCATCGGCGCTGTTAATTCTCGTGTTTTTCCTTTTTGGACGCATGGGAGGGGAGTTTGTGCCGACCTTGGACGAGGGCGATTTGGTGATTCAGCCTGTGTTAAAAACAGGAACGTCGCTTTCGAAAACGGTTGAAACAACCACACTCATCGAGAAGATTTTGATGAAATTTCCAGAAGTCGATCAAGTGATTACCCGCATTGGCGCAGCCGAAGTGCCAACGGATCCAATGTCCATGGAGGAGAGCGATGTGATCATCAAGCTTAAGCCCAAAGATGAATGGGTGACGGCTGAATCCAAGGATGCCTTGACGGATTCGTTTAAGCTGGCGCTCACAGACATTGCAGGAATCGACTATGAGTTCACCCAACCTATTGAGATGAGGTTCAATGAGTTGATCACAGGTGTGCGCGCGGATTTGGCCATCAAGATTTTTGGCGATGACTTGGACGAACTCTACAAAATGGCGCTCAAAATTGAAAAGGCGATTCAACATGTGGAGGGAGCTTCGGATATTTCCGTTGAAAAAGTGGATGGATTGCCGCAAATGACCGTGCAATATGATCGGAAAATGATCGCGAAATACGGGTTGAACATTGCCGAATTAAACAAAACGCTCACGATGGGATTTGCGGGCATGAGCACGGGAACCATTTTTGAAGGAGAAAAACAATTTGATCTCGTTGTGCGCTTCGATGAAAATCACAGAAAGGACATTTCTCATTTGGAAACCACTTCTATTCGCCTTGCGGATGGATCCACCTTGCCTTTTTCAGAATTTGCGAAGATAAGTTACACGAAAGGCCCAGCAAAAATTTCGAGGGACAACACGAAGCGAAGAATTGTGATTGGCGTTAATGTCCGCAACCGGGATTTAGAGTCTGTGGTGAAAGATGTTCAGAAAATTGTGGAGAGTCGCATCACCTTGCCTGCGGGCTACACTGTGGAATATGGTGGACAGTTTGAAAACCTGCGTTCGGCACGAAATCGCCTGATGCTTGCCGTTCCCGTAGCCTTGATTTTGATCTTTTTCATGCTCTATTTTGCCTTCAATTCCGTCAAAGAGGCGTTGATGATTTACAGTGCCATTCCGCTGTCGGCGGTGGGTGGCGTGCTGTTTTTGTATTTCCGGGATTTGCCCTTTAGCATTTCCGCAGGGGTTGGATTTATCGCACTTTTTGGGATTGCCGTGCTCAATGGAATTGTCCTCATCGAGCAATTCAAGGAACTCAAACACGAGGGAATCACGAACATCAACAAACGAATCATTATGGGAACACAAATGCGTTTACGACCTGTTTTGCTCACTGCCGCCGCTGCTGCAATGGGATTTTTGCCCATGGCGATTTCTACGAATGCGGGAGCTGAAGTGCAACGACCACTCGCCACGGTTGTGATTGGTGGATTGATCACCGCAACGCTGTTGACCTTGGTTGTGTTGCCTGTTTTGTACGCGATGTTCGACAGAAAGGAGAAAAAAATCCGCAAAAAATTCCGCTTGAAGTCATCGCTGACGATCCTTGTGCTCGCGCTCGGATTCGTTTCGCAGGCGCAAACAACGGAGGTAAGCTTGGAGCAAGCCATTCAACTTTCCATCGAACACAACAAGCAATTGAAATCGGCTCAAAACGGGATTAACATCAACAAAGTGCTGGAAAAAACAGCGTTTTCAATCGAAAAAACCGATGTGTATTACAGCTTCGACCAAAACAACATTGCGCCAAACAATGCGCCTTTGCACGTATTTGGCATTGGACAAACAATTCAGTTTCCGAGTTTTTATGTGGCGCAATCCACGTATCTCAAACAGCAAACGCACCTTTCGGAAAATCAGTACCAACTGGAGGAATTTCTGATAAAGAAAGAACTCACGAAGGCGTATTACACGGCTGTTCATTGGCGAGAAATGTCGGAAAACTATGAGCAATTGGATAGCATTTTTAGACTCTTTTCGAATGCCGCAACGCGAAGATTTGAACAAGGTGAATCCACCAAATTGGAAATGCTCTTGGCCGAATCGAAGCAATTGGAAGTGGAAGTGCTGTTGAACCAAAGTCGCTTGAATTTTGACAACGCGATTGTGCAACTCAACAAATGGATCCAATCGGATAGCCTCTACACGGTTTCACCCGAAGCCATGCCTTTGTGTGCGCTGAATCCGCTGGACACACTTGGAAATCCGCAGTTGAATTTGCTTCAACAAAACGTGAAGTTGAGTGAATTGGCACTCCAAGTGACGCGTCAAAATCTCCTGCCAGATGTGAAAATCAGTGCGTTTCAAGGAACCAACAACGGAAGTGCGCCCAATCGGTATTACGGCATCCAAGCGGGAATAGCCGTGCCGATTGTGTACGGTGCCGACAAAGCAAAAATCAATGCGGGTAAACAAGACATTTCGCGCAAGCAGAACGATTATGCCAATTCGAGCATTCAGCTCCGTGCGAATTATGAAAGTTTGTTGAACGAGCTCGCTGCCTATCAAATTGGGATCGACAACTACCTCACTTTCGGGAAAAAATTGGCAGAAGAAACCCTGCTCTCGGGTAGCATTTCCTTCAATGCGGGAGAAATCGACTATTTGCAATATGCAACGCTCCTCGATCACGCCGCGGCCATCAACATTCAGTATTTACAAAACACCTTCTTTTACAATTTGACCGTAATCGAATCGAATTTCATTCTTCACTAATATCCGCAAACAACCCATTTATATGAGAACATCTACGTTCATTTTTTCAGGTCTCACGGCACTTCTGTTGGCATCGTGTGGATCCGATAGCACCGCCACGGAGGCAGAAGCACCCGAAGCAGAAACGAACCGCGTTTTTTTAACACATGCGCAATTCAAAACGGGTGAAATGGAATTTGGAACCTGCTCCACCCAACCCTTCAATGGGATCATCAAAACGACGGGAAGATTGGACGTTCCACCCGAATATAAATCTACCGTGAGTGCTTATTTTGGCGGTTACGTGAAACAAATTTCCCTGCTTGAAGGTCAGAGAGTGACGCAAGGTCAAACCCTGTTTACACTCGAAAATCCAGATTACATTCAAACCCAACAAGATTTTTTGGAGGCAAAATCGGTGCTTGCGTACTTGAAAATGGACTATGAACGTCAAAAAGACCTCTCACGCGATAATGTGAGTTCGCAGAAAACGTTTTCAAAAGCAGAATCAGACTACAAAGTAACGCTTGCTCGTTATGAATCCTTAAAACGTCGGCTACAACTGATGAACATCAACCCAGCGAGTGTAACAGAGTCCAATTTGAGATCCACAATTGCTGTTACCGCACCCATTTCGGGCTACGTCACTTCTGTGTTGGCCACAAAAGGAATGTTTTTGAATCCATCCGATGTGGCTGTCACCATCATGAATTCCGAACACCTTCACGTGGAGCTCGCCATTTTTGAGCAGGATTTGCGCCGAGTTGCAGTTGGACAAAACGTAATGTTTATGCTTCAAAATGACCGAACAAATTATGATGCAACAGTTCATTTGATCAACAAAGCGATCAACATGGAGAAACGAACCATCAACGTGCATTGCCACATCACCAATGAAAAGCAGTCCAATTTTTTCACACCGGGAATGTACCTTGAAGCGGAAATTTATGCCACCAAGGATTCAGCACTAGCGTTGCCCATTTCAGCCGTTGTTACTCTCAACGACAAAAGCTATGTGTTGGTGAAAACGAACAAAACCAGCAAGGGCTTTGAATTGACCAAAAAGGAAGTGAAAACCGGTCAAACAAGTGCGACACACATTGAAATTTTGGATTCCGAGTTGAACAAACCGGGAACCGAGATTTTGATTCAAGGCGCGTTTAATTTAATCAATGAGTAACCGTAGAAATTATGAAAAAAACATTCGTTTTCACCTGTCTAGTGGGGGTTTTTGCCCTCTCCATTCTTGCTTCCTGCGAAAAAAACAAGAACAATGAGACCAAAATAAGTGCCTACAATGAAACGGAAAGTCACAACATGGGACAAAACTGCATGAGTTGTCATCTCCAAGGAGGATCGGGTGAAGGTTGGTTCAAAATCGCTGCAACTGTTTACGATAGTTTGCAAATTTCTCCCTATCCGAACACGACGGTGAAATTGTATACAGGTCCAAATGGAACAGGTACACTCAAGTGCACCATAGAAGTGGATGGCAATGGAAATTTCTACACAACTGAGGATGTTGATTTCTCGACGGGCCTATATCCCGTAGTTTCAAGTAATAGTGGAACGAACTACATGTCTTCGCCAATATACTCAGGAAATTGCGTAAGTTGTCATGGAAATTCAACCAGTAAAATTTGGGCAAAGTAAATGGAACAACAAGAGAGCGATTATTTAGCAACACATTACATCACACGAAGTAACTGGCTACGAGCGACCGTTCTCGGTGCAAACGATGGTATTTTATCCATTTCAAGTTTGGCGATAGGTATTGCTGCGGCGACCACTACGCGTGAACCGATCATTTTGGCAAGCATTGCAGGATTGGTGGGAGGAGCTTTGTCCATGGCGGCAGGGGAGTATGTTTCGGTCAGTTCCCAAACCGACGTTGAAACGGCAGACATTGCACGCGAAAAACAAGAATTGGAGGAAACCCCCGAGTTGGAATTGATGCGCCTCGCTGAAATTTATGAAAAACGCGGACTTTCCAAAGAAACAGCCTTGCAGGTTGCGCTCGAATTGACCGAACACGACGCGTTGGGCGCACACGTGCGCGACGAATTGGGAATCAACGAAATTAGTCAAGCAAATCCGCTTCAAGCAGCGATTGCTTCCGGTTTGGCGTTCACCGCTGGGGGCGTTCTTCCACTCATCATTGTCTTCTTGCTTCCCGTCAATGGCTTGGAGTATTATTTCTACGGTTTTGCCAGTTTGTTTTTGATTTTGCTTGGAATTGTTTCCGCGAAAGTGGGCGGCTCAAGTATCGGAAAGGCTGTGTTGCGCATCACATTGTGGGGAACAATCGCCATGGGCTTGAGTGCATTGGTAGGCTATTTGTTTGGGGTGAATGTCTGAGTGGCATTAGAGAAAAACCAAACGATTCCCATCACCCGAAACGCTCAATTTCACTTCTGCCCCCAACACCAGTGCGCGGTTATCGTCGATGTGTCCTGCTGGGAAGTCAAACGCAATGGGAATTTTTCGATAATCGAAATGCGTTAAAATTACTTCTTCATAACTTTTTCCATATGGCGTTGCTGTGTCGGTAAGATCGGTCATTCCCCCTACTATCAATCCACGAATTTGATCCAAAATCCCTGCTTTTGAGAGGGCGTAAAACATTCGGTCGATGGCGTAAATTTGTTCACCTACATCTTCGATAAAAAAAATCGTATCCTGGAAATAGATTTGGTCATCGGTGCCGAGTAGGGCATACAAAATGGATAAATTTCCTCCAACGAGTGTTCCTTGAGCTTCACCTAAGCGATTGTTTTTCGCAGAATTCCATTGAATAGGTTGATAATTACCCTTTAGTGTTTCTACTAACGTTGAAAGCGCCTCGTTCGAATTTTGCTGAAAATTGAGCGGCATCGTACCATGAATGCTCGCAATTCCATGTCGCTGTTGGCGTTG
Organism: Crocinitomicaceae bacterium; assembly: GCA_041303175.1. GTDB lineage: Bacteria > Bacteroidota > Bacteroidia > Flavobacteriales_D > Crocinitomicaceae > UBA4466. The sequence continues at coordinate 8,400 of JBFYPU010000080.1, forward strand.
ATGAAAATACGTCACATCACTAAAGCCGACAATCCATTTTGGTTCGCGCAATTGAGCTGCCCATTGAATGCGATCCAAGATTTGCACGCAACCATAACCACCCCGTGCACAAACAATTGCTTTCACCTCTGGGTTATTCAACGCCTCCTGAAAATCACGCAAACGCTCTTCTTCATTTCCTGAAAAATAATGGTGTTGACCTAGGCAATGCTCGCTGATCGCCACTCGAAAACCTTCCTTTTCGAAGAAGTCTTTTGCAAAAAACACCAGTTCGCGTTCAATTGCCTTTGCAGGGGCAACAATCGCAATAAGATCTCCGGGTTGGAGTGAAGCGGGCACTTGATTCATGTGCTAAATGTACATATTCGTTCGTTATTTCGGAATTGTTTACTTTCGAAGTATGATTACTCCATTCAACGACGAATATTTCATGCGAAAAGCATTGGACGAAGCGCAGAGAGCCTTCGATGCTGACGAAATTCCTGTTGGCGCGATCGTAGTAGCCAATGATCAAATTATCGCACGGGCTCACAACTTCACGGAGAAGCTCAACGATGTTACCGCTCACGCTGAAATGCAGGCAATCACTTCAGCTGCGGACTTTTTGGGAGGTAAATATTTGAAAGGGTGTACGATGTACATCACCCTCGAGCCTTGTGTGATGTGCGCTGGAGCCTTGTATTGGTCGCAAATTGATAAAGTAGTGTTTGGCGCAAGCGATGAAAAACGGGGTGCAAGTTCCATAGGAAAACTGTATCACCCCAAGACTGTTGTGCTGGGCGGAATTCTTGAAGAAGAAGCTCGGGAGTTACTGCTTCGGTTTTTTCAAAAGAAGCGTTAGCCAACGTTTTTAATAATTTCACGTTTTTAGAAAGAATACCTTAAATTTAGAGACCTATTAAAATGTACTTATGAAAAAACTACTACTTTTTGTGTCCCTTGTCATAGCGGCAAATGGATTCGCTCAAACTACGATTTACCAAGAAAATTTCGAGACGGGAAATAGCTTCACAATGAATTCTTCGGATTTAGGTGGAGCATCAACGTACAACACTTGGCTGAGAAACAATACCTATGCTGGAGGGTCTGGAGTATTTGTTTGTTTAGGATTTCCGTTTTCATTCACGGTGAACAATACACCAGCTCAGCCGTCTGGAATTACAGGTTTTCCATCGAGTACCTATATGCACATCACGGCTCAAGCTGCGGTTGCGAGTGGAATCAACTGTGCTTCGTACATCCCTGCGGATGGCACGTGCGTTACGAACGAGAGCAATTTTGCAAAAATGACGGCCGCTATTTCCACAATTGGATTTACAAATGTGAATTTTGATTTTTGGTGGATGTGTGCTGGAAGTACAACGGGTTTTGGCGAGCTGTATTACAGTTTAGACGGTGGAACGACTTGGACGCTTAAGCAAAGCAACTTCAACAATACGACGAATTGGACGCAATCGGCAATTACGGATCCAGTTTGGAGCAATCAAGCGTCGTTGAAATTTGCATTCCGCTTTGTGAATACAATTGCTGCAACTGCTGCTGATCCTTCTTTTTGTGTCGATCAAATTTCGGTGACAGGTACTGCGGCAACCACTGCTATTTCAATCGTCTCTTTACAGCCTTCGCTTACGTGGTGTCAAGGAAGTGCTGCAACGCTTCAGGTACTTTTTAATGCGACAGGAACCTACACTGCAGGAAATGTGTTTACTGCTCAATTATCGGACGCGTCAGGGTCATTTGCTTCACCAACATCGATTGGAACATTGAGTTCAACAACATCAGGAACACAATTGATAAATGCAATTGTTCTCGGGACAGTTCCTGCTGGATCTGGTTACCGCATTCGAGTGGTTGCTTCAAATCCATCAACGATTGGAACAGATAATGGAACGGACATTGTTATTTCTGCTCCTCCAATCGTAACGCAATCGCCGCTTGCAGATTTGTGTGAGGGTGATCAAGCGATTACGTTAACGGGTGGAAGTCCTGCGGGAGGAACATACTCTGGAACGGGTGTAAGTGGAGCTTTTTTCAATCCAAACACTAGTGGAGTCGGAACCTTTAATATTACCTATACCTATACTGATGCACAGGGTTGTCCGGGTTCAGATACGGAGCCAATTACTGTGAATCCGGCACCCACTCCAACGATTGCAGCGATTCCGAATCAATGCGACACCGCAACGGTGTACACTATGGTTGGAACTCCAGCTGGAGGTACGTTTGTTGGTCCAGGTGTAACCGGTTCTAATTTTGATGCGTCTATAGCGGGTGTAGGAATCTGGACAATTCTGTATAATTATACGGATGCAAATGGATGCGACGGAGTAGGCGTGACGACCGTGAACGTGACAACATGTGTTTCAGGTATTGAAGAGGGAAGCGCAATTTCTTTAATGATTTATCCGAACCCTTCATCGGATTTTATCACAATCTCTGCGGATGTTGAATTATCATCAATTGCCTTGTTGGACGTAAACGGACGCATTGTTCGCACGATTGAAAAGCAAGGAACGGTGAACATCAGCGACTTGAATGCTGGCGTGTACCTTCTTCAAATGGAATACAGCGGACAACGTTTTGTGGAGCGGGTTACCGTGAAATAAGCGTAAATGAAATGAAACAGATCCCGTCATTTAGTTGGCGGGATTTTTTTTGATCCAATTTTCCGATCGACCGATACATCGGAAACTGAGCGCAGTCGAAGTTCCGATTATCCTCCGGCTTCGACTGCGCTCAGCCATCGTTATACCCTCGATCTAAGCATCCTTCAACTCTTCTCTCCCATCCGCGTGCTTTGCAAACCTTCCCAATGAGCGGTCATGGACTTGATCGTATTTTGCCCACGGCCAACCACCAAATTGAGTCGCATGATAATCTTCGAAGGCTTGCTGAATTTCTTCGCGTGAATTCATCACAAATGGACCGTGCTGCACAACAGGCTCATTGATCGGCTTGCCCTGTAAAATCAATACTTTTGATGTTTCATCCCCGTTTTGGAAAATTAAACTGACGGCAGGGTCGACCTCTGCTGCATGGTAATGTGGAATTTCTTCCTCACCAATTTTGAGCTTGTTTCCTTCGTAATAATAGACTGTGCGGTTGATGCCTTCGCCAGCCGCACCCAATTCAAAGGTGCCGTTTGGCTCGAACTGAATATTGAACACACCAACTGCATTTGCTGGATCTGCTGCCCACGAATCGGGTGGAGGAGCAGGAGCCAGTTGTGCATTCAATTTCCCTGCAATCACTTCGATGGACACGCGGTTTTCGTCCAATTTTACAATGGGTAAATCTTCTTTCCACAGCATTTTGAAGTGCGGCTCGACCATTTTGCTCTTTTTTGGCAAATTCAGCCAAATTTGAAACAGTTCCATGGTGTTATCTTTATCTGTGTGCAGAAGTGGAAACATTTCAGAGTGTTGAACGCCTTTTCCTGCGGTCATCCACTGCACATCACCGTTTCCATATCGACCTGCAGCTCCTGTTGAATCGGCGTGATCGACCAATCCTTCGCGTACAACCGTTATGGTTTCAAAACCGCGATGTGGGTGTCCAGGAAAACCGGGAACGGTGCTCCCGTGATACATGCGCCATCCGTCTTTTAGAATGAAATCTTGCCCGATAAATCGTCCTTCGAGTTGCGAGGGATCAGGACCCATTTGCTCATTTCCAACAGGATACGCATCTTCATGATGCACACAAAATAAAAATGGATCCGCTGTTTCCCACTGAAATCCAAGTGCACGCGTTTTGAGGATTGTTTTTTTCATTTCGTCTTTTTCAATGTTAGATGCACCGTTTTTTCGTTCTTTCTCCGAACTGGATGCAGCAAAGAGGGGCATGGCCGCCAACCCGACGAGCATTTTGCCTAAAAAATTTCTGCGTTGTTCACTCATAGTTCAACTATTTACCATGGTAAATATACAAAATCTTTTAATCTACAGAAAATTTGGCTCTTTCTATTTTTTTCGATTGAGTTTATAGATCAAATACGCAATCCCCACCACAAAGTGAAGGATGATGACCGCCATAATAATACCAGCAGTAGTGCTCATGTTTTCGTTTTCGTATAAAGTTAGTCTTCCGCACACAAATAACGTGTAACAAGCATTACTTTTGCCGCATGTTCAATCATCAGGCTTGTGCACTTGCCACGGCAAACGGAGTCGGCGCGATTAGCGTCATTCGCGTTTCAGGGAATCAATCGCAGGAAATCGTATCACGTATTTTCCCAAGAAGTTTCTGTTTTGTTCACTCATCTGTAAACTATTAACCACGGTAATTAAGTAGATTTCATCTGAAAACAGCTAATTTTAGAAATTACTTTTTTCTATGATTCAAATTGGACTTGTCATCCTTGTTTTTACCATTTTGATTTTCAGAAGAATTTCGATGACGCGACTCTTTGGAAAGCAACCGAGATTTTCATGGCTATCGATCTACTATTTGACTTTTTCAGGGATGTTGATCTTCGCGTTACCCATTTGGTCTGCGCTTTTTATACTTGGATTTCCGTTGTTGTTGTTGGATCGACATGTCAAGGCAATGCGGGAATTGCGGACATCAAATGCTGGGCTCACGTTGGCTTCGTATCGCACAAAACTATCAAAGCGTCAGGCGCGGCGATCTACGAGAATGTACTGGCTTCGGACAAATTTGAGTGTGTTTTTCAGTTTATTGGTGGTTGCGGAGTTCGGGCTAGCACTTGCTGGCTATCAACCAGGAATGATTGTTTATAGTAGTTCTTTCGTACCTGTTGATACCTTGAGAGAATATGACGGCTACGAAGCTGACGAACAAGGGATTTTGCATGTAAACAAAGAGGCACGAAACTTCAACCAAAACTATATCAAAAGGCGCGAATTGGGGTCAAATTTAATGTTGGCTGCGCGCTTGAACTATGTTAATCATCATTATACGCCGTATTCTGTTGGATGGGATTTTCTTGAAGCGATGAACGATTCTCCCCCATCAAATTTTCATCGGTTTTATAAAAATTTACAGGAAAAGAAATCACACACCTCATTAGATAGTGCCTATCTTGCTTATTGCAAGTCTCCAATAAATGCTGATGGCTTCCGAAGTATTGCATTTGAAAATCACCAGACGAAATACAAAAAAGTGCTTCTCTTGGGAGACTCATTTACATGGGGAGATGGAACCGATAACATGACATCCAGTTTTGCCGACGAATTGTCCTACGCCGGTTTCGCTGTGTACAACTCTGGAATTATTGGTGTTGGAATGCACCAGTATGCTGCAATAGCGGAACGATATGGACCCGTTGTTCAACCCAATGTGGTGGTAGTGAATGTCTTTCTTGGTAATGATATTGTCGAGCATCGGATTCAATTAAAACCATTTGCTCGTGAGTACTTTAACACCAATGCAGGAGCTTTAATGGCAGCACCACATGGCAAATATGTGTATACGGCACAAGAAGCTTACGACCGAATTATTGATCAATCCACGATTCCAAAAAAAGCAAGTGCCTTTAATTGGCTGTGCAGTCAAACGCGGATTTCTACCTTGATTTGGGATGTGTTAAAAGTGGCAAGCGGCCTCAGTCATACGCAGACAGCTGAAACGAAGAAGTATTGGAAATTCGTAAACAGCACCAAAATAGGTTATCAGGTTAATTTTGATCGCTTAGCAGAAATTAAGGCAACGTGCGAAAAATTAAATTGTCGCATGATTGTTTCAATTATTCCCGAATGGGATAAGCTTGATATTTCGAAAGCTGAAATAAGCAAGCAATTGGCGGGATTTCCATATGTGATGATGCATGGATTGACAGCAGAAGATTATGCTAGTTGCGGACATTTCAATGATCAAGGACATCGCAAATACGCCAAATTTTTAGCGAAACAAATAGAGGGAATTTAGAAGTAAGCCCTCAATTCCACTATTGACCGTTCGATACAACTGAAATACACATGCGATCAGGAGGCCTGTCCCACGCGTCATTTGGTTTTAGGATAAAGTTAGGCTTGTGCGGACAAATTACGTGTAACAAGCATTACCTTTGTTGCATGTTCAATCATCAGGATACCATTTGTGCACTCGCTACGGCGAACGGAGTCGGCGCGATCAGCGTCATTCGCGTTTCAGGGAGTAAATCGTGGGAAATTGTCTCGCGCATTTTCTCAAAAAGTCTTGTTGGAGGAACATCGCATACCGCCCATTTCGGGACCCTTGCCAGCGACGGCAAGTTGATTGATGAGGTCCTAATCACCATTTTCGCTGAAGGAAAAAGCTTCACGGGCGAAGAAAGTGCAGAAATTGCTTGTCACGGTTCGCCGTTTATTCAGCAGCAAATCATCAAAGCGCTCACATCGAATGGCTGCCGCATGGCGCAACCGGGAGAATTTACGCAACGCGCCTTTTTGAACGGAAAAATGGACCTTTCGCAAGCAGAAGCTGTGGCCGATTTGATAGCTGCGCAATCGCGGAGTTCGCACGACATTGCCCTCAAACAGCTGCGCGGAGGCTTTTCGTCTGAATTGAAAGATCTTCGCGAGCAACTCATACACTTTGCGTCCTTGGTGGAATTGGAACTCGATTTTGCCGAAGAAGATGTGGAGTTTGCTGACAGAACAGAATTGAAAGCCCTCGTCACACATGTACTTGCATACGTGAAACGATTGGCGGATTCGTTTGAACTAGGCAACGTCATCAAAACTGGCGTTCCCGTAGCCATTGTGGGCGCGCCAAACACCGGAAAAAGCACCCTGCTCAATCAATTGTTAGGCGATGATCGCGCGATTGTGAGCAGCATTGCAGGTACCACGCGCGACGTGATCGAAGAAACGTTGAACATCGAAGGCATTTTGTTTCGACTCATCGACACCGCTGGAATCCGCGAAGGAGCCGAAGAAATTGAAGCGATGGGCATCGTGCGCTCGAAGGAAAAAATCGATCAAGCGAAAATTGTGTTGTGTCTCGCAGATGCTTCCGATCCAAACAGTATAAACGAGGTGAAAACGTGGGTAAACGATCTTAAAGCGACCTACCCCAACAAGCGCATTCAGTTGATTGTCAATAAATCCGATTTGCATCCGTCATCCGAAGGAATTGCGATCAGCGCGAAGCAAGGCGAAAACATCGAAGCACTCAAATCGTGGATGGTGAACGCCGTAACTGAAGGCTTTGACATGGCGAATGAAACGATTGTGTCCAACGCAAGGCATTACGATGCATTGGTGAAAACAGCCGAGGCGCTGGAAAAAGCCCACCACGCGCTCGAAACGGGTATTACGGGTGATTTCGTGGCGATGGACATTCGACAAGCTATGTTTGAACTCGGTACGATTACTGGAGACATCTCAACGGATGATTTGCTGGGGAATATCTTTTCGAAGTTTTGTATTGGGAAGTAGGAATGAACGCTCTTGAGCAAGGGTGAGTAAATCGTCTACGTTTGACGATTAGATCTGATGTGTATACGATTACTTCGAATTCCGAATCATCTCATACAGTCTTGCGCTATATAAATCAGCCATTAAAGCGCTTCCTTTTCGATTCGTGTGAATCAAATCTTCGAATAGGTCCATTCGATTGCTGAAATGTTCAGTCAAATCAACCAATGGAATGTGATAGGTTCTAGCAGCGTTTTTTAGGATCGCATCGCAGTCTTTATAGGTCTTCAAAACGACAGGATACGCGACGAGTGAGTTATCAATGTTTTTAAACTGAAATGCAGGATTGCTCTTGTCCAAGGTGGATTTTTCGGATAAAAGATGTTCTTCTAAACACAAAATGGGTTTGGCTCCCATGTTTTTAGAGAGATCAATGAATTCATTAACCAATTTTTCATAGTTCGAAATCCCAGCTGCGTAATCTTTCTTCTTGTAAGTATCCCTATATTTTTCCATAAAGGATCCCATCCGATAGCCCCAATATAAAGTCCGAAGTCGAAGATAGACCTTTGAAAATCCAAAAACGCGATCCGACCAATTGTACGTTTCATTAAATGGGTTTATTCCAAGATTTTCTCTTGGCATCCCGCCGAGCGTTGAAATGGCTTTCCCCATGTTCGTTGTGTCCGTATAGTTGATCCACTTAACATCGTTGTGCGTTGAGTTCATAAGAATGTAGTCTGGATTCAGTTTTCGAATATCTCCTTTCATACGGATTAGGCAATTTTTCAAATCTTGACCCGAAATGCCCGCATTAATTACCTCGGCGTTAATTCCTTTCTTCCGCAGGTTTTCCTCTAACTTACTCGTGAAGAGAGAGCTGCCATTTCCATGCGTAGCATAAATATCGAAAATGTGCGATCCCCCAATGACCACAATTCTAATTTCCCCCTCCTTTTTTCTTAAGCTTACATCATCCCCTCGATAGCCCAAGTTATTGATTCTGTATTTCACCTTCGTCGGATCATACTTCAACGAAGTCATCCAATCGTAAATCGTTTGATTCGGCTTGAGCAACTTCTCATAGTTGTCGCCATAAACCATTCTCACATTGGTTTTTTCGAGTACTGACAAACTGGGAGTATCAAAGAAAAGCCTTACGGCGAGTTCAGAGACAAACAAAATGATCAGAAAGACAAAAAATAGGCGCTTAACGCGCTTCCAAAACGTCATGTTCAAAGATAGAATAAATTGGAGAGGGAACACACTGCTTATTCAAGGGGGCATTTCAAGTGAGGCTTGCTGGGGAATATTTTTAGTAAGTTTTGTATCGGGAAATAAATCCAATTCCCCGACCTAAACGAAAAGCCCCTCAACACCCCGAAATGATCGAAAACTGCAAAATGTCACCAAATCTCTATACGCTTTACATCATTGCAAGGGGTTTGGAAGTTTCACTCTCTGAATTATAGACGTTTGAGGTGAAATGAACGTAACCAAACCCACAATCTGCGTTCATCAGGAATGAAACACATACTTCTTCTATTCAGCATTTCATGTGCCATATTAACTTGCTCGGCTCAATACAAAGACAGCCTAAAAACGTTCCAAAAACGCACAAAATCGTTTCAAAAGCACTCCGACTTCGTGTTCATTCCTTCGGGATCATTCATGCGCGGAGCGAATGACAGCGACATTCCTTATGCAGGTCAACCGCGCAGCTATGTTGTATCCGTTGACTCCTTTTTCATGGAAAAATTTGAAGTGAGCAACGAACAGTACCTCGAATTTGTGAAGGCTAGGCTGAAGGAAGACTCCATTCTCGGAAAGTCGTTCTTACCCGACACGCTTGTTTGGAGAAGACCGGAAGGAACAAATGAAAAGTACGTCGAGTACTACCTCAGGCACCCGGCATATGGAAATCACCCTGTTGTCGGAGTGTCCTATGTTCAAGCAAAAGCCTACGCACAATGGCTTACCGAGAACTACAATCAAGATGAAGAACGCATATTCAAACAAGTGCGTTTTCGGCTTCCAACCGAAGAAGAATGGGAATACGCCTACAAAGGAGGCTTGAGCGATTTCTACTTGCCCTGGGGTTCCTACTCAACCATAGATCACGAAGGAAATCCACGTGCAAATTTCTTGGCGATTAGTCAACTGAGTGTTTACCGAGATTCAGCCGTCGTGGAGTACAATGGTGAAACCAAAAAACGCCCTGTATATCTCTCAACGGGAATGAGAATGTGGGTGAACAGTGCAGGAAGTCCCTATTTTGATGATGTGACAGCGCCCGTAAACTCGTACAATCCAAACGGTTATGGACTGTATCAAATGGCAGGAAATGCAGAAGAATTGGTAGACGCTTACTATGATCGAGATCCATCTCTCTATCTGTTTACTCAAGACCTCCAAGTGGCGAAACACGATAAACCATGGGGCGTAACAAAGGGCGGTAGCTGGGCAGACACGGGTTATTATCTCCAGTATCCAATGCGGCAATTTTACGCCGATGAGCATTCGACAAGTGCAGAAATCGGTTTTCGATTGGTCATGGTCGTGTTGGATTATTGAATCATTCGTCAAGTTTTCGTCTACTCGGTCTTCATGACCTGAACCTTCCTGAAACAGGCGTAAACAGTGAAAATTTACGTTTTGTTTTGGTAAGTTTCCCACCTACCTAAAAACCTTCCGCCACGTTGAAACCGTATCAAAAAAGTATACCACCTTCAGCGTCAACGTATTCAATTGGTTTTCATCAAAAACAGACTCCAAGTTCCCAAAATACGATGGTACAATGTTCTGTTCATCTCGTTGAAGGGCGTTTTTGTAAACAACATTCAGGAAGCTTCCGGGCGCAAATTGCCATCCAAAAATCAGGTCGACATTGAATGCATTGAAATTAAAATCCGCATTGCCAGTAAATGAATCGTCGCGAACAATATAACCCTCAGCGTCCAGGTCACCGTAATAATCGTAGAGCCCGTATGACCAGTAATGGCGCACGCGAAGCGTCAGCGAGAGGTTGTTTTTGAACAGGTATTTTCCTTGAATCACGTTGGTCACGGTTCGCACATCGCGCACGCCGTATTTCGGTTGGTCATTAAAATAACCGGCGAAGCCCGCACCATTGAGGAAGGCAACATAATTGGTTGATGGGCGAAGGGTCAATTTATCACTCAAGCGTATGATGGGCTCAAGGTTTACCTCGAAATACGTGTTTTTGATGTAATCCGTGAAGTATCCATAACCCAAACCGATTTCGCCATCCAGCGCGAGCTTTTTTCGATAGTCGGTGGAAATGCCGAAGCCATTGTAATAAAACTCGGGGTTGATGAAGGGTTGCCCCGGAACGCGTGATTCAAACAAGTCAATTCCATCGCCAATTTGAGAGCTCATTTGGATAATAAGCGCATTAAAACCAGGAGTAATGAAGAAGAAACGCCCGTTGTATTTTTTCTTCAAGAGCTGACCTGTGGTATAATCCTGCTCTAGGCTAAAGGTGAAGGAGTTGTAGTTGCTGTTGAGAATCCAGAAAGGGTTGTATCGATTGTATTGTAGATTAAGTTCGTGCGTTCGGACATTGGTTTGGAAATTCAAACCGAGATCGTTGGGATTAAAGTTCGGCGATCTATTTTCACTCAGTAGTTCAAACTTGAAATTGCCCTTGATCTTGGAAATGCCCAGTGTATAATTCACACCATCGCCGTTGTTTGTTTTGAACAGGTTTTCGAGCAGGCTCGTGTCGCGCTGGGAGACTTTCAGATCACCCCAAAACGAATAGGCAGATTTTTTTGAAACGAGCGTGAATCCCGTTGCGGTGACATTTCCATCGGTGAAATTCCCGGCCCTGAATGTGTTCAAGTTGATGAGGTAGACAGCACTGTTGTTCTTTAGATTCTGGTCAAATGAAACGATGTTGTAGTTCACCAATGGGTTTGTTTGGATCTGCCGAACTTCACCTGTAATGGTGTTCTCAATGGTTGCGTCTGTTGCCGCTGTAATGGCATTCATGATTCCGATTCCCAAGCCATTTTTATTCCTTCCAGAGATTTTCGCTACGTTGATCAATCGTGATGTGATCGGGTTGTTGGTGACCGTTTCATTCGAGTCGAGTTCGGCATAAACATCACCAAATCCCTCCGGAACACCACCAATGCGCCGCGAATAAAAAAGATCTCCTAGATTGAACAATTCAACGCCTTCTTGGAAGAATGGACGCTGCTCATCAAAGACGACCTCGAATGCCCCAAGGTTTTTGATAATGTTGTCCGAGCGCACTTGCGAAAAATCAGGTAGAAGGGTCATGTCCAAGGTGAAACTCTCGTTGAGTCCAAGCTTGAGGTCGGCACCAGCACCATAGCCCAATGTGTTTTTCCCGTCGTAGAATTCGGTAAATGCGGAAACATACGGTGAAAGTGAAAGCCTCAATGGGTCTTTAATGCTATCGAGGCCTTCAACCGTTCCCCAGTAATTGAGTTCTGTTTCGACGTTCTTGGGTACCAATGACCACTGTAGTTCCTGCCGTGATCTTCTGATTTCTCGCTCAAATTGAATGCGCCACGTTTGTTGATCCCCTTTCGGAAAACGGATGGCGTAGTAAGGGATTTCCATTTCAACAATCCAACCGTCATTCACGATCTGAACAGCACTTTCCCAAACGGCATTAAAGGAAGGATCAGAAATTCGGCTATCCGATTGCACGCCAGATGCAGAGACGGAAAATCGAAAGGCGTCCAGCATCTTATTGTACGTATCAAAGGAAACGGTGAAAAGATCCGCATTCAATTCATCATCTCGTTCTCCCAATTGGGTGAGAATGCTGTCCGGATAGGTGTCAAAACAATAGCCAAGAACATAAACCGCATTGTCGTCAAAAACGATTTTTACTTCTGTTTTTTGCTGTGGAGCGTTGCCCTCTGTCGGATTTCGTTCCAAAAACCCCATTGCGATATCGGCCGTTTTCCAAGTAGCTTCATTCGCGAAACCATCAACGATCATTTTTTCAACTGTTCGCGAAGCCGTGATTGATTTAGATTGTGCCATTGAAATCAACGGAAATAAACTAAAGAGCAATATGTAGAGTCGAGAGAGCACGCTTTTTTGTCCAATTGAAAAAGTGGATCAAATATACGGCTTACCAGAAAAACAGAAGGATCCAATACCGGTTATCTTCAAGGCAAACGCATTTAACTTTTCTTCACTAAGACTTGACGTGAATCTATCTTTTACCATTTTTCGTAGCAATTGGTTGAAGTGTCACCCAGTCTAACAGATGCGTGAATTGTATCGCTGGGCTTCTGTTCACAGTGCGAAATAGCGCGGTTCAAGCACCAAGAGTGGTATCTCAATGAAAATAGCTCCGCGCTAAACGTTCGAGCAAGCCCGCGGTTTTGCTCTACTTTTGGCGGCAAAAGTGGAAAGAAAAAATTCGCACTCAGTCCATTTTAAATGCGTTTGCCCGAAGGAGATTCTGCGCTCTTCAACCCCATCCCCAAAATTCTACCTATCTTAGGTGTCGACATCAGAATACAAGAACGACAACCGACTTCAAGCGAATCCATGAAGCACATCCCTATAAAAAACACCAGCTCCATCCTCTGTCTCGTTTGCGTTATCAGTTTCACGTCTCACAGTCAAACAGATGAAACGCCCGTGCAATTAACCAACCATCAAGTGCTGAGTAATGAAGTGGATACTCCCGAAAACTTCGTGATCAACCCACCACAAGCTTCCCAGCAGGAATTGGACGAATGGAGCCGCGTCGTAAACAGCACGGAAGGAATCAGAGCGCATGATCCCGTTTCCTCGGTCATTGGTTGGTATGTTGCGGAAAAAAATGAGTGGATCTGGCCGTTTGGTCAACTCGATAATTGGTTTCCCATGGGCAGCGAAAAACAAACCCTCTGCGGAACCATCCATCGGTTCAAGATTCATCAATCCAGACAAGGGAAAGGCCTCGAGCAAGATTGGAACATTTACGTCACACCGAATACTGAATTTCAATACCTTATTGATGATGCATTGCCCTACCAGCGAGGAAATCAATGGAAAACATGCGACACCAACGGATACTTGATAGAGGCGGAGCTGACCCCTGATGCAAGTTTATACGATCTTGCGTTTTTCAACCTAACCCAAAACACATCCACACTTGTAGGGCAAAACGTGTGCTTTTACGGCCCCTGGGTGCGCGAACGCGTACACAGCTACCGTCCAGAAATTCACCCTTCGGAAATGATTTGGTGGAAGGACACCGAGGGCGATGCGAAAGGATATTACATGGTTTTCGCGCAGGATGGTTCTCATCGGTATGACGAATCAAGCGACTTCGACACTCCGCGTGAATTAAATCCCGAGTGGAAACCGTGGGCAAAATCACCCATGACGGCACAATTTAACGTAGCATTCGAAGTGAACCCATCGATGGATACCGTTCCGCGAGAAATGAACATCTTTGAAATACATCAAAATCTGGTCGTTACGGGGGAGGATGCTGAAGCGTATACAGATGCTGACGATGGAAAGAGCCACGCCTTGGTCGTTGATGGTCGCCGTATCCTAATTATCAACGAAATGATCGAAAACGACACGAACCTAGGCGTGAAGTTTGTCGACGTTCGCCGCCGAGCGGATGGTTCAATTCAGGGGTATATTCAGCTCACATCAAAAATTGGAAAGGAAAACACAGCGGGTGAAACTGGGCACCATGGACTTTTTCTAACGGAAGAAATGAATCGAACTGCGTTTCCATTCATGTTGGAGAGTGGGGATGAGTGACTCAGCAAGTGTAAAGCGAAGGATTGAGTAGAACAAGAAACTAGGTGTCACGGTTGCACTCTTGCTGACCCTTGGTTTGCACGCACATCAAAACCCGACCTTTAAAATTATGAGGTGTCCAACAAAAAAAACCGCTATTTCTAGCGGGATCTCAATCTAAATTATCACTAACTTTTGGCAAAATTGTACCGCGTGAAAGTTCTTCTTATTTTCTTTTTATACAGCATTCGCCTCGTGCACGCTCAGGAAGTCATAGAATCCCACCCCCACATTTATCCTCCCCAAAAAGTGCGTTTCAATGAATTGAAGAAAATCGATGATAAATGGTGTTATTATTACAAAGACACGGTAGAATACTATTTCCTTTTTACAGGGCAGGCGGAAGAAAAAAACAGAAATGGAGAACTTTTGCGACAGGAGCACTATGAGAAAGGAATTCTCACATATTCACGTGAATGGTACAATTCAGATAGGCAAATTTCCTTAGAAACTAAGTCAATTATTTCCTATGATGAGTTTCCGAGCAGTTATTCCTTTGACCATTATAACAGAAATGGATCCCGAATCAAATTTGGTGAGTTTAAAAATGGGTTAAAGATAGGTTGTTGGCTGGAATCAGGTAAAACGATGAAAAAAGGCAGCTTATCGGAGGAGGGCATGTATGGATATGAATCGCACCAACGTGAAGGTGTTTGGGAAAGAACGATTAAAGTGAAGTCGGACAGTATACGAATAAAACGGGTTTATGATGTGTACGAAAACGGTAGCATAATCGAATACGAGCCTAAGAAATCAAATCCAGTTGGAGTGTATAGAAACAATCGCACAAAAGACACCTTGTCAGGGTTTTATTTTCACAGCAATTCGTTATTCGAAAGTGTAAGATTTGTGTATCATAAGTTCTATCCAGATAGTATAATCGATGTTGGATACAGTTATGGTAAATGGCAATTCAACAGAGAAAAGGGAACGGTTAAAATAGGTTACACAGACTGGGGGAAAGTGTACATTCAAGATTTACCCGCATATATGATGTTGGTTCAAATAGGAATGGAGCCGAAATCTACGGAGTATGCAGAGGGTAGCTATGTTATCAGATCGGAAAGATTGTATCCGAATTCATCCTGTGTCTGTGCTGGCTGCGGAACTATATTTGTAAGTAGGATCAGCACGTTTGAACAGTAGTGGTTCAAATGAAAAAACCCCGCCATTTCTAGCAGGGTCTCAGACTAAATTGTCAGTTTATTTTAATACTGATCCAATAAATGCTCGATCAAATCCGTTGTCGTCACAATTCCCGCCAGGGCATTGTTGTCCACAACCGGCAAGGCATGGAATCCATTCGAGGATAGAATTTCCGCCGCTTCCTTGATTGTGGTTTCGGAGCCAACGCTCACGATGTTCTTCGCCATCACTTGTTCAATCGTAAACGTGTTGTTGACTACGGGATCTATGTTCGCATCGTTATTGCCCGATGTATCCATAAAACTGACGCGCAATAAATCCGTCAAACTAAGCATCCCAATAATCTCTTTTCCACTCACTACGGGAATGTGACGGATCTTATTTTCTTTGAACAGTTGTTCTGCTGTTTCCAAATCGTCCGTGTGGTTCAGCGTAATCACATTCGCTGTCATAATCTTCGATACTGGTTCTCTTTTTTTCATTGTCTGTTTGTTTAAATTATCTTCAACTAAAGTAGCATGTGCTTCAACTAAAAAGAATGACTTGGCTCATGTTTAGACAGAAGATTGATCAGTAAAATGGCGCACGGTTGAATGTGTTATTTTTAGTTCCTTTGACACGAAATCGTTAGGAAACCTGCGAAGACCGACTTCCAGTTTTTCATTCTCAACAAAATGACGTAAGTTTACATTCAATAAATTTTATTCAATGAGACTGCTGCTTTTTTCATTTCTTTTTACCACCACCACGCTACATGCGCAACAAACCTATGTTCCCGACAATATTTTTGAGGCCTTTTTGGAGAGTAATGGAATGGGAAATGGTGTTCCAAACGACGATTACGTAACAACGGCGAACATCAGTGGCGTTACTTCCTTGATCTGCTGGGGATATGGCATTTCCGATTTAACGGGAATTGAAGATTTTACAGCGCTGTCGATGTTGTTTTGCTTTGATAACAACCTCACCACTTTGGACGTTTCGCAGAACCTGAACTTGTCCGATTTTCGGTGCAACAACAACCAACTTACGTCCCTCAACATTTCAACCAATGTCAATTTGAGCCAGCTTTTTTGCTACAACAACATGCTGACTTCGCTCAACCTTTCGGGATGCCCAAATTTGACCGACATTCGCTGCCAAAACAATTTGATAACATCCATCAATCCTGCGCCTTGTCCTGATTTGATCCGTTTGCTCTGCAACAACAACCAATTGACCACCTTGAGCGTGGCATCCAATCCTGTTTTGTTCGATTTGCGGTGCAACAACAATCAACTCACAAGTCTCAACGTCAGTCAAAACCCTGCTTTGGCATCACTTTTTTGCTATTACAATCAATTGACAACGCTGGATGTTTCCCAAAACACAAGCCTAACGTTTTTGCATTGTTATGACAATTTACTCACCAATTTGACCATCAACCCGATCACGTCATTGGTCAATTTTATGTGCTACAACAATGAACTTACAAGTCTCGACGTTTCGCAACAACCCAACTTGACGACCTTGAACTGTTCCAATAATCAGCTCGCATGCTTGACCGCAAACAACGGTCAGGACATCACCTTGGATTGTTCAAACAACCCCATATCATGTGCAAGCGTCACTTATCCAACTTGGACATACGCAAACGCAACCTACGATCCGGGAACCAATTTTGTGATTGATTGCCAACTTCCAATAGACAACGATTTGAATCAAAATGGCGTCGTGCTCTCGGCAGTTCAAAATGGTGCAAACTATCAATGGCTCGATTGCGACAACAATTATGCGCCCATCAACAATCAAATCTTTCAAAACTTCACGCCCAATTCCACAGGAAATTACGCGTGTGAAATCACGTATACAAATTGCTTTGGAACCCTAGTGGATACGTCGATGTGCATTTACATTGATTGTCAATCGTACATCAACAATGACGTACTGCAAACTGGAGCTACGCTCATCGCGGAATTTGGCGGAATCAGTTATCAGTGGTTGGATTGTAATAACAATTTTTCCCCCATTCCTGGCGCGACAAATCAGGCATTTACAGCGACGAGTGAAGGAAATTATGCGGTGAAAATTACCTTTTCTGATCTTTGTGAGGGTTTTTTAGCTGACACATCATCCTGTCACCAAGTGGCTTTTGTTGATCTGTTCGAGCTAACGAATGAACCAGCAAAATTGGTCAAAATTGTTGACCTTCTAGGAAGAGAAACATCCTTCAAGCCCAATACGCCGTTGATTTACATCTATAGTGATGGAAAAATGGAACGTGTGTTTAAGTTGGAAGAATAAACCGTTTGAATCCATAAAAAAGTACTGCCACGCACGATTAAAATGAGTGCGGAAAACACCTGTTTTACAATTAATTTAATGGTTCATGACTTGTGTGTAATGTAATACTCACATATTTGACATAATTTTGCCGTAGCTAAAAGGCGAAAATTTACTATTAAATTGTATTCAATGAAAAAACTTTACTTTTCTTTTGTATTGGGAATGCTTGCTGTGTCAGGTGTTTCTTTTGCGCAAACACAAACGTTTACCTTTACGGGTGCGGTTCAAACGTTTACGGTACCTGCATGTGTATCCGAAGTAACAATCACAGCGCATGGAGGTTCAGGATCCAACGGTAATGCTTCCACGTCTCCTGCTGGAATTGGTGGTAACGGGGCAACCGTTTCGGGAACGTATGCAGTTTCTGGAGGTGATATTTTGAATATCTATGTAGGTGGACAAGGAACGCTTACAACGGGTGGTTTTAACGGTGGTGGTGTAAATGCTGCCAATTCAAGTGCTGGTGGTGGCGGTGCATCTGATGTTCGCTTCAATGGAACAGCGTTAACAGATAGAATCATTGTTGCAGGTGGCGGTGGTGCTGGCGGTAACGGTGGTTGCTTCGGAACAGCGGTTGCTGGTGGAAATGGTGGTCCTGGAGGCGGAAACGGCGTTGCAGGAGCAAATAGCTCTGCTGGTGGCGGTGGATTCCCAGGTGTAGGTACGTTTTTCGGATCTTTCGGTGTAGGTTGTGGACCTTTCCAAGGACAATCGGGATCGAACGGTGCTGGTGGTGTTGGTGGAGCTGGCGGTCTTGGAACTAGCCTTTGCTCAACTTCACCAACATCAGGTGGTTCTGGTGGTGGAGGTTTCACAGGTGGCGGTGGCGGTGGCGCTGGTGCTGCTGGAACAGTTGGATGCTCATTCAATGACACAGGCGCTGGCGGCGGTGGTGCTGGTGGCGATTGCTTCACAGACCCTTCAATGACAGCTACTTCAATCACTGTTGGTGGCGCTGCTGCGGGTAATGGTACTGTAACAATTACCTATACAATCAATGCGCCAACAGTACTTCAATCGCAGGGAGATGAACGTTGTGGACAAGGTGCTGTAAATCTTTTGGCTTCTGCATCATTAGGTACTGCGGATTGGTACGATCAACCAACAGGAGGAACACTTCTTTTCTCAGGAGTTGCTTTCTCACCTGTCATTGGTGTCACAACTATTTACTACGTTGAAGCAAACGCGGGCGGTGGATGTGTAAGTTCTCCACGTGTTGCAGTTACTGGAACGGTGAATAACAACGTTACAGGACCAACAGAAACAGTTGCTTCTTGTGGAGCATACAACTGGAATGGAACAGATTACGCAACTTCGGGAACATACGATCAGGTGTTTACAAGTGCAGCTGGATGTGACTCTACAATTACATTGATCTTAACAGTAGACAACGTTAATACAGGGCTCACTCAAGTGGACATCGATCAATTATCAGCGGATCAAGCAGGTGCAACGTACCAATGGATTGATTGTACAACAGGGAATGATATAGTTGGTGCAACAAGCCAAACGTTCACAGCAACAGCTGACGGAAGTTACAAATGTGAAGTTACCAATGGAGTATGTACTGAAGAAACAGCATGTGTTGATTTGCTCTTTGCAGACCTCAACGAATTGGCATCTGATCTCATTTCAGTGTATCCAAACCCAACAAACGGAATCTTCTCTGTTGATTTGAGCAATGTTGAAGCGACAAATATTCGTGTTTTCAACGCACTTGGACAAGAAGTATACACAGCGAAATGCGCTGGAAATGCAGTTACAGTTGACTTAAAAGATAACGCACTTGGTGTTTACACAGTTAAAGTTGAAACAAACAACGGAACAGTGACACAACGAATCGTTAAACAATAAGGATTCTAAAAAATAATGGAAAGCCCTGACGATAAATGTCGGGGCTTTTTTGTGTTCGGATGTTTCTTAACTTGGCAACTTAAAATTTCACGTGGAAAAAATACTCATCATCGGAAAAGTATGGCCCGAACCCAATTCCTCGGCGGCCGGCACGCGCATGATGCAATTGATCCACCAT
>JBFYPU010000081.1:0-5820 GCA_041303175.1 Crocinitomicaceae bacterium
GGCCGATACAGGGCAATCCGTCAGTGGAGAATTTGTATTCAACGGGGTTTCATTTGAAAACTATTACAATTCTGGCGGTTGGTTCAATGGTTTTACGGTGTCTAATTTCACGGATATCACAACTCCTGGATATCTGAACCAGTTTAGCTCCTTCACAGGAAATGGGGTATATAATTCCGCGAATTATTCCGTTTATTACCTCCCTGGCGCTATACAAACCAATGATCCTTTTGTAAAAATCAATGGTTTCATGCTTACAAACACTACTTATGCCGCACTTTCCATGCGCGACGGAGATGGCTATGGAAAGCAATTCGGATCCATTTACGATGCAGACGGAATGGTCGATGGCACGAACGGTGAAGACTTTTTCAAGTTGTGGATTATCGGTGAGTCCTTTGACGGATCGATGGTAGATTCAATGGAGTTTTTCTTAGCCGATTACCGCTTTGCAGACGATACCGAAGATTACATTGTGGACGAATGGGTAAATATTGACCTAGCAGGATTCAATTTTGACGTGGCAACACTCAATTTCGGCTTCGAATCATCCGATAACAACACTTTTGGTGTGAAAACGCCGACCTATTTCGCATTGGATAATGTTGAAATTGAAACGACGAGCAATCTGGATGAAACGGCAGCATCGCACTTTTCGATGTATCCAAATCCGGTGAGAGATGTGTTATATGTCAACGGTGGAATAGGATCACTTCAAATTACGAACGCAATGGGTCAAATTGTTTTGGAGAGATCACACGCGAATGAAAGCGAAATCAACGTATCGAACTTGGAATCCGGTGTGTACTTCGTCACGCTGACAGACGAAAACAGTCAACGCACACAGCAATTGATCAAGTAATTCAGCTCGTTTTGATAAGCCGATGATCATGAAATTTATACTGTACATATCGTTCCTTTCGATTTTCTCTGTTTTTGGACAGGAGGAGGTTAAGGTTCCGCCTCAAGAAAAACGGTGTGTGGATTCCTTGGGAAATATTCTGATGCTTCAAAATACAGTTGTAAATGCAATTGCAATGCAACTCATACGCCTCGAAACGCCACGGTATATTCTTCTTAGGAAAAATGAAATCGATCAACTTCAGGCAACCGATGTTGGAGAAATCCTGCAAAAGATGCCCGGTGTCAATATGAAATCGTATGGAGGATTGGGAGGCTTGAAGACCTTCTCGGCACGCAGTTTGGGCGCGGAGCATTCAGCAATCAGCGTTGACGGATTTGCGGTGTTTAACAATCAAACAGGTCAAGTGAATTTAGGACAGATTCAAACGAACAACTTGGAGTCGGTGATTTTTGGAAATGCCAGTTCCAACAATTCCCTGGCGCCCGTGTCGTCGCAGATAGCGGGGAATTCTATAGGTATGAGCACGTTCGAAATGTCGTTCATTCCAGACAAAGACACCCTTCAATTCCGTTCAAATCTGCGCATGGGTTCGTTCGGACAACTGAGTGGATACGCCGCAGCGAAAGTCAAAGTTAAGCAAGGATTTGTGAGCGGTTTCGGGAATTATCGTTTGTCTCATGGTTTGTATCCCTATCAACTCCAAAATGGGGAGGATACTACAACGCTTTCGCGCACCAACAACGATTATCAAGATCAGTATGTTGGCGCAGCACTTGGGTATAAGCTCAAACACAATGTTCACTTGCGGGCAAATTATAAGCAGTCGAAGGTCACACAAGGGTTGCCCGGTGCGGTTATTTTATACAACAATTCTGCTGATGAACGACTCACCACGACTGATCAACTGCTGTCCGCCGACCTGCGCTGGGAGGCGAAGGATCACCTCTATTTCCGAACGTATGTCACAGCAAATAACAATCAAACACATTACCTCGATCCAACCTATTTGAGCAGTGCTGGGAAAATTGATGCCCACTATACCAACAGAGTGTTGAATGTGGGAGCAACTGTTTTTGGTTATGGAAAAAAAGAGGATGTAATCAATTATTCTCTTAATTATAACGGTGGAGTGGAATATGTACTCAGTGATTTGCATGTTTCGGATAGTCTTTTTGCTCAACCGGTTCGAAATCATGTTTCCGGAATAGCAGGAATGCAATGGCATGGAGCTTTTTTTAACTACAGTGGAAATGTTTCGAGTCAATACGTGCGTGAAATAAACGCAGCAGGCGAGAAGGGGAAAGACGTGTTTGCTTTGAATCCATATGTGGCGATTGAAACGAAGGAAATGCGTCGGATGTATTGGCGTCATCGCTTGTGGTACAAAAACTCGATGCGGATCCCTACGTTCAATGAGTTGTATTACAACAACATCGGCAACATTGAGCTAAATCCCGAACGCGCACATCAATTCAACTACAATCTTTCTTTTTACCCGATTAGCCGAGATCGAATGGAGTTTCTAATAACGAATTCAATCTACTACAACCGAATTACCGATAAAATTGTGGCCATTCCAACGCAAAACCTCTTTAAGTGGTCCATGCAAAACGTGGGAATTGTAGAAGCCTATGGCGCGGAGATTGGGATGAATATAAAAAAGACTTTTTCGAAGAACCCTGATTTTAAAATCAATGTTTATTCCAATTATTCTTTTCAGCGATCCGTGGACATCACGGACCCAACACATGCAACGTACAGGCATCAAATTGCCTATATTCCGCTGCATACGGGTAATGTGGATTTCACGGTTTCATACAAAGGGTTTGGCGTGGGCGCAAATAATTATGCGGTCTCGAAACGCTATTCGCTCAATGAAAACAATTCAGTCAATGAAGTACCCGGATTTATTATCGCCGATGTGAGTGTTTTTCATACATTTAAGCTGAAATCAAGCCAAAGTGTGCGGGTTCAATTTCAACTTAAAAATGCGTTTAACGAATCCTATTCGTATATTCGTTCTTTCGTAATGCCCGGTAGAAATTATTTAATATCAATCAGTTATGCGTTTAATTAGTTCCTTCTTTCTGATCGTTTTGGTCGCAAGTTCGTGTAAGAAAAGTGACCCAACCATCAAAGACAATGTGCCGCTTCACGACGGAATGATGGTGCTATGCGAAGGTTTGTATCAGCAAAACAATTCCACGCTCTCGTTTGTCAATTTCAATACCAATCAGGCATTGAATGACTTCTTTCTCGCTACATCCAAACGAGCGTTGGGCGATACGGGAAATGACATGAAACGCTACGGCGGCAAAGTCTATGCGATCATGAATGGATCCAGCACCGTGGAAGTGATTTCAGGCGTAACGGGAATTACCATCAAACAAATCTCCATGATGAACAATGGCGTGGCAAAACAACCGCGATCTGTTGCCTTTTATGAAGATAAAATCTTGGTTTCTTGTTATGATGGCTTTGTGGACGTGATCGATACAACCACATACGAGATCGAACAACGCATTCAAGTCGGAGCAAATCCTGAAGGATTGGCGGTTTCAAACGATAAATTGTATGTGGCGAATTCTGGTGGCTTGAACTATCCAAATTTGGATTCAACCGTTTCTGTGGTCAATTTATCCACTTTCACCGAAGAAACGAAAATCACTGTAGGTCTTAATCCATCAGCTGTTGAAGTCGACGATCAAGGCGATGTGTATGTCATTACGCGTGGAGATTTCGCAAGCGTTCCTTCTCGCTTAAACAAAATCAATCCAACCACGCTTGCGGTTACTCATTTCACCTTCGACGCGTCGAGCGTTGTTCGTATGAACGGAAATTTCCTCATCGGCTACGCAGATTTCGCAACGGGTGATAACCAGGTCGCGGTATTCAATCCCACTACAGATGCGATCACGAATTCCGCGCTCCTCGATTTATCGGGTGTGCAAACGCTTTATGGATTGGCTTACCATCCCATTCGCGATCGGATTTATGTGGTGGACGCCATGGATTTTGTCACCACAGGCTATGTCTTTGAATTTGATCCGTCGAGTGGTGTGCAAACCCAGAGCTATCACGTTGGATTGAATCCATCGAAAATTGTGTTTTATGACTGATCATCTTTCAGATGACTATTGGAATCAGCGTTACCTCGACGGACAAACGGGTTGGGATTTGGGCAGCATTTCTCCTCCAATCAAAGCATATGTCGATCAATTAACAGATAAGAACCTTCGGATTCTCATTCCGGGCGCGGGGAGTGGTCACGAAGCGGAATACCTGCATCAACAAGGATTCATGAACGTTCACGTCCTCGACTTTGCACCCGAAGCGATTGCCGCTTTTTTGAAACGAAATCCAACTTTTCCAGTTACCAATACCCACGTTGCCGATTTTTTCGCGCACCAAAACACCTATGATCTCATTCTTGAACAGACGCTTTTTTGCGCCATTGATCCCATTTTGAGACAGAAATACGCTGAACATGCTTCAGCACTGCTTCGTTCGGGTGGAAAATTGATTGGTTTGCTGTTCAATCGCGAATTCGAAGGAGGACCTCCCTTTGGTGGAAACACTACGGAGTATATGGGTTATTTCTCCCCGTATTTCCGCGAACTGAGCATGGAGGATTGCTACAATTCAGTGGAGCCAAGAGGCGGAAGTGAGGTCTTTATACGTTTAGTGAAATAGTTGGCAAATACCTACCATTTCTTCATCAATAATTCTTTTTGTAGCTGACTGATTACTTGCTCATGTGCTGGATGCTCGGTCTGCAACAAAAATGCGTGAAGCGTCGATAACAACGTGTTGCCTTCTTGAGGAATAAATGCCCAGCCTTTGATTGAATCGCTGGAAATCAATAAATTATTGGAAACAACAATGGCGTGAGAATAGATTCTGCCTTGAAATCCGATGCGTCGACCGCGTTCAAAAATGACGTTGGAATCAAATTTTGTGGTGGTGGAAACAAACGGGTTCGCCTCGATGAGTTCCATAATTTGCTCGGGAGTTTGAGGTGTTTTGAAGGAGATATTGAAGCGAACGGCGTGCATCAGTTGGCTCGGCGTTGTGACATCGGAGGAAGTTACTTCGACTTTTAATCCTCGTGTTTCAAACAAATCCCGAAGGTCTATTGAATGGTGCGTCCCAAGTTGATCGTCCAAATGGCGAGCTATCACGTTGGCAGCAACCAATCGTTGATGGTTTCCGATATCTTCCGACCGGCGAACCACCACAAAATCCGACGATTGGTGATTTTCCAAATTATGCCCAGTGAATGTCGTTAGTAAGGACGCGAGTGAGTGTGTATTGCACGACACAATGTGCGCAAATTTTTCACCGATGAGCTGGTCGTTATTTGCGCCAGACATAAACGAGACGCCAAATTGCTTTTCACTTCCCTGCGCGGACGCACCCACAAGATTCGTCAGCTGGAGGTACCATTCTTTATTTTTCAATCCGCCACCATTGTTGGTACAATCAAAAATGTAGCCCACGCGATCCACAATGGCTTCCAAGGATTCAAACGTGTCGCCTGGTTTGCGCGTACAGATCACAATTCCAAGCTGCTTCAAATAGGCCAAATCTTCTTCATGCCACGGCATCGCATTGTTTTTTAAGGCATAAATGGTGTCCACATTCAATTGCTCGCGATGTTGTGCCAACAAAGCCAATAGGGTTGTGCCAATATTTCCGATTCCGTTTACAAGAACATTCATGAAATAGCTGATTTATGGATGAATTGTTTCACCGCAGATTTACCAACGAAGGGAACCAAAAGCGATTGCCCGATGAGTTTTATATCCAAGAGGGTAGAACGGTTCTTGAGGTAGTGTTGGTCACATTCCCATGAAATCTTGGCGTCACACACATTTACAAGCTGTGCAACTCCTGTAATTCCAGGTTTTACTGACCATCGTGATGCGTGCTCCTCATCATCCCAATTCAAGCGA
>JBFYPU010000082.1:0-5018 GCA_041303175.1 Crocinitomicaceae bacterium
ATGACGTTAACGCGGTCTGGGCCGTCCATTGAGATTCCAACTTTCTTCTTCATGGTTAATAGTATTCTTCGTAAAATGTATCGTATTCCTTGGTATCCTGTTTTTCCAAAAGCACTTTGAGATTTTCATCTGTGATCATCATGATTTTGGCTTTTTGTAAATCAAGCAGGTACTTGCGGGTATTTTTATACGCGGTAATGTAGCGCGTGGCATCCGCTTCGGTTTCAAATTCATCGATCAGTACAATGCTTCCTTCGCCAAACACTTTCGTTTTGAGCTTCAACGCATCGCGGCTAAAAAATTCACGGTGGAAATCTGTAATTCTCGATTTCACATCTGTTGAACTCCAGGTCAAATCGGGAAGGATCACAACGGTTAATTTTACGCGATCGTCGTACGAATAAATGGATTTATTGGTGAAATCCACTGCGATATTTGTCGAATAACCATTTTTGATGATCTCGAGCATTTCTTGGGCTCTTTTCGCTTCGTCTGTTCCTGGATACTCTACTAGCACTTGATTCAACACCGGCACAAGCGTGTCTTTATCGTCGAAACGTTGTCCGAGACACATCGCTTTGAGCAACATGTATTTGGCCCGGAAAACATTGTCTTTTTCATTCAGAATAACTTGATCAGCCTGTGCAATTACGGGTGCGTAAATTCCTTTGTTGTAGCGCTCGAGCACGCGTGTATAGGATTCTTCCGCCAAGGCATCTCGTTCTTTTTTCTTGATAAAATAATCCGGATCACGCATATAGTTCGCATAATCGCTATTGGGGTAATTCGTGTAGATATAATCCTTCATTGCTTCTGCGCGAGATGGATCAGAACTCATATACATAGTATAGAGCTCATACGCCGAGAGCAAATTGTGTTTGTTCTCAACTTTTCTATCCAGCACCTTATTGAAATTTTGTTCAGCAAGCTTGGGTTCGTTGAGTTGATCCTTGTATAAATAACCTGCCTTGTAATATGCTTCCAGCAAGCGTTCATTTGAAATTGCCAAGGCAGAATCCGTCAATGGGATGGTTGCGAGCAAACTTTCCACGGTAAGGGAGTCTTCTGCAACTTCTTCCACGTCGAGCGAGTCTTCATCGTTCCCGAGGAGGTCCACTTGAATAACGACAGCCTTATCAGATCGGCGCCAATCATCTTCGTTTTCACGTACACCCCACAATCGCTTAAATTCCTCATATCCTTCGGCTCTGGTTTTCGCATTGTTCCAATACCATTTAGAACCGGATGGTGATTCAGCGAAGAAGTTTTCGTTTGCTTGCAACTCGAGGAGGCGCTCTGCCTCACGTTCCTTGCGTGCTTTTTCGTCCTTCTCAATTTTCTTGATCAGTTCTTTAAGGAAATCTTCGCGATCACTTTCAGTCATGGCTGCAATGCGTTGCACACTGTCTTCAAATTGTGCGGTTTCAACAGCCACAACGAGATCCGAAAGTTTGTCTGCTTTGTTGCGAATTGCCTCAGCATTTGGATAGGTTTCTGGGATCACTTGCGCACAGGAATCGTAGTATTTTTGCGCGAAAACGTAATTTTTTTCACTGAAACTCATGTCGCCTAAACGCTCATAAGCCATTCCTTTTTGACGGGTATTCGCAACGGAATAGAATGCCGATTCGGTCAAATAGACTTTTCCCTGCGCGATGTCACCTTCACGAATTTCAAGATCAGCGAGGGCATAATAAATTTGGTCTTTGAATTCCGCGTTTTTCTGGTCACGCAACATTTTAAGAAGCTCTTTTTTGACCTTTTCACCCTCATCCAAAAAGGTTTGTTTTAGCTTGGCGTTGAAGGCCATTTTGTAGGATGTTGCACCGCGGATTACTTTACTGTAGTGCTCTTTTGCACCAGCGCGGTTGCCTTGCTCTTCATGTAATTGTCCGAGGATAAAATGCACACGTGTCTTACCTTCTTTATCCGAACTACGCGCATGTTTAATGGATTCCTCAAGGTAGCCAATTGCTTCAGCTTTTTGCCCTTTCATAAGGGCAAGTTCAGCTTTTGTTTTTTCGAAGTCGAAACGTATTTTTTTCGGAAATTGAGCAGCTTTCACTTTCTTCTTGCTACCTTCTTTAGCGACTTTCTCCAGATTTCCAGCTTCTTCATCCGCAATGGCCTGGTCAAGATTGTCGAGATTGAATTTGGCTTCAGTAATTTTCCCTATAGCCATGTTGGTTTTGGCCATCCACAATTCACCAATAAACAAAGAGGGATCGTTGCTGTAGAAACGTCGAATGAATTTAAAATTCTTCATCGCGCCTTCGTAATCTCTTCTGTAATAGGATGCTTGACCGATAAGTGTCCAATTTTCGTCAATCCACCTGTTGTGTTCTTCCTTCTTTTTTGATGGTTGATCGTTGCTTGGCATAGAATGATCGCGAATCACTTTTGTGCATTTCACGATTGCAGTGTCAATTGCGGGATACATTCCTATCACTTCTTTTTCGTCTGGAACAGGATTGAGAGGTAAGAGTTGATAATAATCCTCTTCTCGCGATGTTTGGTAGGTCCGAACGGATTGTTGAATCAATTCATTGGCGTTGAAATACCCGTTGTAATGTGCATTTAGGCTGTGGTAATTTCGCGCCAAAAAGGTGTTCTTTTCTGTTGAACAGGCTACCACAGCGAACACGATCGCAACTACGATTCCCAATAATTTGACCAGTTTCTTCATGTATTCTTAGTCGCAGTTTGATTTCTTCATCCTGAAGAACTCCCAAAAGTCGATTTTATTATGTTTATATTCAAATAAATAAAGCCCGAATCAGGCAATATTTGTGAAAACTTGTTGAATGTCGTCGTCGTCTTCAATTTTATCCAGCATTTTCTCAATGTCTGCCAATTGTTCTTCGGTAAATTCTGCAGGCGTGATTGGTAAGCGTTGCAGATTTGCCTTGAGCACATCAACGTTCAGATCTTCCAATGCCTTGGCGAGCACTCCGTACGCCGTGTAATCACCATAAGCAAAGGCGCGATCACCTTCTTGCTCAATTAACTCGAGTCCTGCATCGATCAATTCAAGTTCCATTTCTTCCAAATCCATTGCATCCGTCTTTTCGAATTCGAACACACATTTTCGATTGAAAAGGAATTCCAAAGAGCCATTTGGCACAACAGATCCTCCTGATTTATTGAAGTAGGATTTCACGTTTGCAACCGTACGCGTTGGGTTATCTGTTGCACATTCTACGTACACAAGTACACCGTGTGGACCTTTTCCTTCGTACAAGATTTCCGAAAATTGATCCGCATCTTTTGCTAGCGCGCGCTTGATCGCAGCTTCGATGTTGTCTTTCGGCATGTTTTCCGACTTCGCATTCTTGATGGCTGTTCGCAACGCTGAATTGGTATCGGGATCAAGACCACCTTCTTTCGCTGCGAGGGTAATTGCTTTTCCAAGTTTTGGGAACACTTTTGACATCTTGTCCCATCGTTTTTCTTTTGCTGCTCTTCGATATTCAAATGCTCTTCCCATGGTATCTGTTTAATTTGGAGAACAAAAATAGTTGTTTTCACAAGAAGGGCAAGGATAAAGGGATTTTTGAGTATTGGCTAATAGAGTCTGTTTTCTATCCAAGGTGACTCGGAAGATCGAATCATCAGTATTTGGTTTCGTAACAAAGGAGACAAAGAATGGTGTGCCTCGAAGTGGTTTCATGTTCACAAAAAGGAACACAAGGGACACAGAAACGAAACCAAAAATTCGAGGCATCTTGAAATCCTAACGAGAATTTAACAAAATTCATCTTGAAAAGATTTTTATTTAACGTAGCGCAAGCACAAATGATTCTTTATTTTTGGGGCCATGATACAACGCGTGAAAAAATCCATCCTCGTTTTAGGAGCAGGTCTTTCTTCTTCTTCGTTAATCCGTTATTTGCTTCAGCATTCGGATGAAAACCATTGGGTCGTTCGAGTAGTAGACCAGGATTTAGCGCTAGCGGAGCAAAAAGTTGGGGGTCACCCAAACGGGATCTCCTTGTGCTTCAACGCAACCGATTCCGGAGAAAGACGACCTGAAATTGAACGTAGTGATTTGGTGGTTTCGATGCTGCCCGCACGCTTTCACGTGGATGTGGCGAAGGATTGTATCGAACTGAAACGGAATTTGATTACACCTTCTTATATTTCTCCTGAATTGCAAGCGCTAGACCAAGAAGCGAAGGATGCTGGGATCATCATTATGAATGAAATTGGTGTGGATCCGGGAATTGATCACATGAGTGCAATGAAAATTATTCATGCGGTGCAGGCAAAGGGGGGCGAAATCACAAGCTTCAAGTCGTATTGTGGTGGTCTAATTGCACCCGAAAGCGATGACAATCCTTGGAATTACAAATTCACGTGGAATCCAAGAAATGTAGTCCTTGCTGGACAGGGCGGTGCAGCGTGTTTTATTCGCAACGGTCAATACAAATACATTCCTTACAACCGCCTTTTTGGGCGTTTGGATTACATGTCGATTGAAGGCTATGGTGATTTTGTGGGCTATGCAAACCGCGACTCGCTGTCGTATCGTTCGACGTATGGCTTGGAGAATATTCCAACTATTTTCCGTGGAACCTTGCGCCGTCCAGGCTATTGTGAGGCGTGGAATGTCTTCATCGAATTGGGGATGACGGACGACACTTATCAAATGAATATCGAGAAAAACATTACCCCTCGATCCTTGTTGAATGCCTTTCTGCCCTACCATGCAACACTTTCTGTGGAAGATAAATTCAAACTCTTTTTGCGCGAGGACCGCATGGATTTGTACGCGCGCTTTGAATGGTTAGGGATTTTCGAAAACGAGCCGCTCATCAATATTGAGAATCCAACTCCTGCTCAAGCACTTCAACAAATTTTGGTAAATAAACTTTCGCTCAACGACGGCGATAAAGATATGCTCGTGATGATCCACGAATTCGAATACAATTTGAATGGAAAATCCTACGCCATTTCGTCGCACATGGTGAACATTGGTGAAGATCAAACCTATACCTCGATGTCGAATACCGTTGGAC
>JBFYPU010000083.1:0-6039 GCA_041303175.1 Crocinitomicaceae bacterium
ATGGATCAGAATCTCCTGGGAACATATAATCAGATTGGATAGTTGTTACTCCAGTAGAACCTGCGTAGCCTTGTCCACCATAGAATGTTTCAGCACCCGTTCTCCAAAATCCTTGCATGTAGTTGTAATATTGTGCAGCCGTTGTTGGATCCGAGAAATCGAATGCACCTTGCCCTGTATAGTAAGCAAATCCACGCATTCCAAATCGCTCATTATCCACAACATTATCTCCGTAACCAATTCCAATACCTTGATAAACGATACCATCATCGTTAAGCGCTTGAGCAACCGTTGGAGTGACAATTGAATCCGCTATAGGATCATAGTATGGCCCGATGTTGTCTTTCCCATCTGCATCTTGGTATGGTCCTTCAAAGAAATCGACCCCAATTGCTGGTGGATTTGCACCATAACCTGTACTTCCGTTTGCTGTTTCATCGTTCAAGTCACCATTGAAGATATATCCAAGACCACGTGAAACATCACAACCTGCATAATCATCTGGTGCCCCGCCGATATCGACGTCCATGTATTGAGAGAAATAGGTATTAAAAAGTGTTTGAGTTCCTCTATTGATCAACTCGTAGTTGTAGAAGGTCATACGGTTCACCTCATCCGTTGTTGCGAACGCGAATGCTTGCGCACGAATTTCCATCCCGATTGGGTCACCACTTGTTTCCGTGTGAATGTTCCCTTTGTCATTAAAGATCCACCAGTGCGTTTCGTCTCCAAAGAGGGAAACTCGTCTATCGATTCCACATTGGATATCATCACGTCCAAGAATGTCGTCGTACCATGGATAATCTCCTGCTCCAACTGGATCATACGATCCATCTCCATCACGATCATAGAATGGTGCAAGGTAGAAATCTTGCTCCAAGCTCACGTCACCGTGTGCTGGCCATTCGTAAATTCTATTTAAGATGTCATTGGATGGTTGCACCACTTCATCACACCCTTCCGCAGATGGATCCTGAGAACACTCCCACCACACGTTGAACTGAATTACTTCAGCTTTACGAATCGTATAGAATCTATCGTATGCGATACA
The DNA here is from genome assembly GCA_041303175.1 of Crocinitomicaceae bacterium. Taxonomy (GTDB): domain Bacteria; phylum Bacteroidota; class Bacteroidia; order Flavobacteriales_D; family Crocinitomicaceae; genus UBA4466. The sequence continues at coordinate 1,052 of JBFYPU010000083.1, forward strand.
CTGATCAGGATTGATGTTTGCAGCACCAAACGGGCGAATCGCATCATCTCCAACAGGATTTCCTGGATCATAATTTCCTGTACCCGGAGACACACTTAAAGGACCAGGCCAGAAATCATTTCCTGTTCGGAACTTGATCGCAGCCAATTTCAACTGACCGTTTACATCTGTTCCTCCCATCCAGAGTGCACCAGCGTAAATTGCTCTCAATCCACTTCCCTTAGGAACCTCGTAGGCCGCTACACTATTCTGACGGTCTTGGAACATACTTCCACCTTGCTCAATGAATGCGCTTACATCGTTGAAATCCATTGTGAGCCTAGCTGTTGCTGGCGCACAATTCGCTCCCTTAGCCTGCGAAACTGCGGCATTACCATTCGACCCCTGATTGATCCCATGGTGATCTTCTGGTCCTAAATACGAAAGGGCATTGTTTGACCACAAAATTGCGGTGGTTCCTAACGTTATTGCTATTAGTTGCTTTTTCATAATTAATTCTCTTATGAATATTAATTAAAAATCAAATTTAATCCCTAGACGAATCGTTCTCGGTGAACTGATGTTAAAAGGATTATCAATTTTCATGTTGTAGTAATCGCGGAAAGATTGCTCGTCCAATTGGTTTTGAATAGATGTTTGGCTCGCCGCTGCTGCAAGGAAACCATCATCATCAGGGTTACCCGTTGCTCTGTAAACGTCTAGCACGTTGAATTGATTGAACAAGTTTGTAACACGAACGTAGACATTCAAGAATGTTGCTTTTTTCTTGTCTTCTTTACCAAATTCGATGTCGAATGTTTTATCCAATTGAAGATCCAAACGGTATGACCAAGGAAGGCGCGAACCATTTGTTGTTCCATCCAATCCACCACCACCTTGTGGGCTAAATTGACCATCGTTCGAAATTACATTTTGTGCAGAATAAGGTGAGCCAGAGTAAATATTTGAAACAATGTTCAAACCTGTATTTGACAAGATTTCAACGTCTTTGATTTTAGGACCATTGTAATCCTTTCCTGAACCGTAACGGTAATCCATTGTCACAGCAAATGCGTGGCGTTGGTCAAACGAGTATGGGAAAATCGCACGAAGGTTTGGAAGACCTGCATTAACAAGACCTGCTGCTGAAGTTGCATCTGAACCAGTACCGTCAGCGAACTGAAGCGTATAGTTCGCTCTCAATCTCATGTTTCCAGTTCTACGCATGTCGTATTCAATTGTCATCCCTTTCACTGTTCCGAAATCGCGGTTAGCGAATGTACGGTAAGTCGCAGGATACGCTTCAAAGATGTTTTGCAATTGAACATTATTTCTTTGTTCACGGTAGAACGCTGAAATTTTCAATGAAGATGTTTTAGACAAAACTTGTTGGAAACCAATTTCGTAATCAACTGTTGTTTCTGGCTTCAAGTTTGCGTTATTGATAATCGCGCTACGTGAGTTTACAAATTGGTATTGGAATGGATCAAAACGGAATCCAGAAGTTGGACGTTTTGTCAAGACATCATAGTGAGCAAAGAATGCAGCCTCATCAGAAATCGGGAATGAGAAAGAGATTCTTGGCATTACATTGATTTGCGCTTTGTAATCCTCGAAAGCATCAGCACTTGGTGTTTCCTGCGATGGATTCAACAACCAAGGTTGAATTCCCGTTGCACCACGAATGGTTTGAGGATTCTCTGTTTCAATACCATTTGCATCGTACCACACGTCTCCAGAACGGAATCCGTTGATTGCATTTGGATTGTTTACATCATCCACATAGACTGTATAATCATCACCAACTGCGTCTGGAATTTCAATCCATGTCAATGACGGATCATTTGCTAATTCTGCTTTCGCTTCAGCAACTGTGCGCGCTGAGTAGAACAAATAAGGATCTTTCAAGACTGGTTGATTTGCATCGAAAACGTCTACACGAACACCTACGTTGAAGACGATATCGCGGAATGCAAATTTATCCATGATGTAACCTGCCATGTAGATCGGTTGGAAAGCACCTACAAATCGTTTGTAATTTCCGTTCTCGTCAAATTCGTTGAAGTACTTATTGATGTCGGTTGTTCCACGAACTTTATCACCCGTGTGGTCGTATCCCCAATAAGAAACATAGGAGTTACCACTGTTCAACAATTCGTCTGGTGAGAACATGTCGAATGAATAGATGTTCGGGTCATACTGATCAATATCGATGAACTGAGATCCTTCGCCACCTTCAGCGATCCATCCATTTGTGTGGAGGTATTCTCTCAAGTTGTAATCAAAGAACGATTGGTTGTCATTATTTTGAGCACCACCATAAGCACCATTTCCATCATTCGCAGCGTATCCTGTATTCAAACGATCATATGTAACACGTTTAAACGATCCGGAATCCGTTACAAATGCCATTGTTGTGTCAAGCTCTGTAATGTGGAAGTTAGTCAACTGACGTGCAATAGACCAAATACTGATTGGTCCATTACCACCACCACCTGTTGTTGTTCCAGAGGTCCAACCTCTATCCCAACGTTGCTCATACTCAAATCCTAACGAGATAGAGTGATCGCCGATGTTCACAGAACCTGAACCTGTTACACGGAACTGATCGTTTTCTGTTTTACCAAAGTAGTTGTATGGTGTACCGATGTTACTCCAGATATCGTAAACGCTTTGCGGTGAATCACCATTTCTCAATGCATTACCTTGTTGGATTTGCAAGAGATTTTCGTAGTGGTTCTCCGGATCATTTTCGTAGATGTTATAGTACTGTGCTGTAATCGCTGCCAACGCCGAGTTCGTTTCAGAAGGTGTAAATGCTACTTCCACATCTTGGAATCCGTTGTGAATGTACATGTTTTTGCCTGAATCGAATGTGTAAGAAGGTCTACGTGTTGTCGTAAATGTTCCAACATGGCCATAATTGAAGATATTGTATCCGTGTTTTGGATCGTAAGCATCGTCTTTGGTTTTCGAGAAATCGACCATGATACTGTAGTTCGCGCTTCTAATTTTAGAGCTACTTCCTTCAGTATCGTTCACAAATCGTTGTGTCAATCGACCGAAGACTCTCCAGTCAAGCGATTTCTGAATACCAAAATTTTGGAAGTTGAGAAGCGAACCAGAGTATGAATAGAGATTACCTGTTGAATAATTGAGCGATCCTCCAAAAGAAAGGTTGACAGATGGCCCAGTGTTAACATCAATTTTAGCTTGCGCAGAAAAGGTTGTGTTACGAGCGTTCATTCTCCAATCTACTCTTTCAAAATCGTCTGTTCTCAAGAAGTTCGCATTGTGGAATGTTCCAATACCTGTAGAGGTAGGACGAAGTGGATTCGCCAATAATGAATCTCTTACGTCTTTTTTGATTCTATACCCGCCATTAGCGATTGGTCGGCCGTCAATCTGATCAGTTAAGTTACCAGAGATCAAGAAACCTAAACGTGGTTTTGTTTTACGTCCAGTTGAATCTTTCATCATTAACAGTGGACCTGAGAACATCCCTTCAACAAGATTGTAACCATATTTATCCAATCCAAACACTTTTCCATCGTATCCATCAGGATCTTTACCGTTGAAGTAGAAACCTGAAGTTACACCCTCGATACTTCCAAAATACTGAGCAGAAGGTCCACGTGTGGTTACCGAAATGATCCCTCCAGTTGCATCACCGTAGTTTGCAGGAAGTCCTCCCGTGATTACTTTTACTTCTTCAATCGCTGATTTTGGGAGATTTGAAGATCCTCGTACTTTGATACCATCTATATAGAAGTATGTTGCATCTGATCGTGATCCACGCACACTTAACTCACCCGATCCTTCGTTGGCATTGACACCCCCAACTGTTCCAGCTACACCAGCAGCAGATCGAACAGGTAGTTTAGCAATGTCCTCACGTGAAACGGTAGAACCAGAAGCTCCACCATCTTTATCAATCAATGGGATTTTGTAGGCAATGACTTCCACCTCTTCCATATCAAGAACGTCCGTGCCTTTAACAAGTACAATTTTGTCCAAGAACGTGATTTGCTCTGAACTAATTTTAACGTTTGTGATCAACTGAGGTTTGAACCCTTCCACTTCATTGGAAATTTCCACATCATACGCACCAGCTGTGATCGCATTAATCTGGAAAGCTCCATCAAAATCCGTTGTAGCATTCGCTTTTACTTGATCACCTTGTTTCAACCTGACTGTTGCAAAAGGAATCGGTTGTTTATCCGCATCGGAAACAACCCCTTTAAGAGTTCCAAGTCCTGTTTGAGCGAACCCATAAGACATTGTAAGCAAGACGCTTACTAACACTAAGTTAAGTTTTTGTAACATAAGTATAGTTTGTTTTTTAAAACGTTTTCCTCCCAGAAAGCCCGTAAATATAGAAAAATTCGTGTTCACTCGTATTAATGTTAATAAAATTTAAAATCAATATTCACTTAACCTTATTTAACAAAAGTAGAAAGATCTCGAAATGTACAAAAGGAATGTTCTTTACAATTTGGTCGTAAATATACACGTCTACTTTAATCCGCTTTGTTTTTCGTTACTTTGCAGTCTATGGTTGATAGTAACGTTTGGGAATTATATAGCGGTACAACAGGTATTTATCTGATGAGCTATCCAGAATTTGAGCCTCGTGACTACCTTGATCAACTAACCGATCTGGAGAAAGAGCGCTTTTTTCAATTTAAACACATCCGCCGCAGACGTGAATTCATGGCTACTCGGATTTTGCGTCAACGGATTTTCGGCTTTCAACACATTCATTACGATCCAATCGGTGCGCCTTATATTGAGAACGAGGGCTATATTTCCATTAGTCATTCACCAGGTTTGGTAGGCATTGCTTTGAATCCACTTTATCGCGTTGGTTTGGATTTGGAGCTGCCACGCGAAAAGATTGTTGCACTTGCACCCAAGTTTATCAACGATGAAGAGGCGGGTTACTTTAATATGGGCGATGCATTAGAAATGACGCGGGTATGGTCGGCCAAAGAAGCGCTCTATAAATT
>JBFYPU010000084.1:0-5311 GCA_041303175.1 Crocinitomicaceae bacterium
AGTGATGAATGGCTAACTGGTTCAACACCGCTTTTACATGAACTGCCATTTCCTCCATCGTATCGCACAACACATTTGCGGATTTCCCATGCCCAGGCAAGTCGATGAGTACCCATGGATGCATGCTTGGGAGATTAAGGTGCTTCCACATCGATAAATCTTCTAGAAATCCATGGAGCAGGAAAAACGGCACCTTAGGAGATTCAAATTCCCAATTTTGGATTGTATAGTGAAGCATTTTAAAGGATGTTAATTCACAAAAAAGGAAGCCACTTAAACTTCCTTAAGATTGAAGATCAAACTAAATTAGGCGTTCATCAACGATTCGATATGATCGGCTTCTAGGGGAATGTCACCCATCAAATTTAATGGAGCGCCTGACGCTTGTACGACCAAATCATCTTCCAATCGGATGCCAAGACCTTCGGCAGGAATATAAATCCCCGGTTCACAAGTGAACACCATTCCTTCCTTGATTGGTTCACTCCAATGTCCAACATCGTGCGTGTCCAAACCAATAAAGTGGGAAGTTCCGTGCATAAAGTATTTCTTGTAGGCTGGCCAATTTGGTTCTTGGTTTTTAATATCTGTTGCATCAATCAACTTCAATTTCACCAACTCTGCTTCCATGATTTTACCCACTTCTTTGTGGTACTCGTTCATCATTGTTCCCGGAACCAACATTTTTTCAGCTTCGGTTTTTACATGAAGTACCGCGTTGTAGACTGCTTTTTGTCGGTCTGTAAAACGTCCTGACACAGGGATGCAGCGCGTCAAATCAGAAGCGTAATTGGCGTATTCGGCACCGACATCCAATAGAATAACTTCACCTGCTTTGCATTGTTGGTTATTCTCTATATAATGAAGTACGCACGCATTGGCACCTGATGCAACAATTGGTGTATAGGCAAATCCTTTCGAGCGGTTCCACAAAAACTCGTGAATTAATTCTGCTTCAATTTCATATTCCCAAACACCTGGTTTCACGAATCCTAGCAATCGCTCCACCCCTTTTTTGGTGATCGAACAAGCCGTTTTCATCAACTCAATTTCAAGCGGATGTTTGATGGATCGAATGCTGTGCATAATCGGCGCGCTTCGTCGCACTTGGTGCGCTGGAAAATCCTGCTTTACCTTTTGAATGAATCGGTCCTCACGTGTTTGTACAATTGTGCTCGCTCGCAGATGCTCGTTCGTATTCAGGTAAATTGAATCCACTTCCACCATCATTTGCTTGAAAATCGTATCGAATTGATTGAGCCAATAAACTGTTTTGATGCCTGAAGTTTCGAATGCTTGCTCCTTCGTCAATTTCTCACCCTCCCAAACAGCGATGTGTTCATTGGTTTCCTTGAGAAAGAGTACTTCACGGTGCGCTTCGTTTTTTGAATTCGGCGAAATCACCAAAATGCTTTCCTCCTGATCAACTCCAGAGAGATGAAAAATATCTCGGTGTTGAAAAAATGGCATCGTACTGTCTGCGCTGATTGGAAAAATATCGTTGGAATTGAACACTGCCAGTGACTTTTCCTCCATTGCACGCACAAAATTTGCACGGTTTGTACAAAACAAGTCTTTATTGATTCGATCGTATTTCATGTCAATTTATTTAAAGGATGAAATTACGTTTTTCCACAGGAAAGGCTCCAAAAAAGAAAAAAAATGATTCAAAATAGTAGATCGTAAATAGTTTATGATCAACTACACCACCTTTGCTTTAACAAAATCGGAATAACATGAAAAAAGTACATGAAAAAATAGCAATCTCATCGTTGGTTTTCACCACGAATGATTCGGAAGTTTTGGTGAAGGGTACAGTATCTCGGGGCAAATTGTCCTATGAAACCGAGTTATTGATTACGCAAACACAACTAAACATGGTGCTCAATCAATTGAGTCGTCAAAACGATTCATTTTCCGTTGACAAATACTTAAAAATGGAGCAAGTCGATCAATACGAACATGTGTTTTATGCTGACCTAAGTTCAGTGATTCATTCAACAATTGACATTACTCCCATTGTCAAAACGCGTCAGATTACACAAATTCGTGCATAAAATCACAATCTGCGGCAACAATACGCAACCTTTCTAAGTTTTTTTCGTAATTTAGTTGGTACGCTTCAATGTAAAGCGTTAATATTGAATGATAGAATCGGCTAAACTACATCAGGTTATGACACATAAAGGAATTTTATTGATAGGAGCGATTGGACTTTTTATGAGTTCATGCATTGAACATGAAGTGATTCCACCGCCCGTGCCCGTTGTTGATCTCGATGCTCACTTTATTGGTGAAATCAATGGAACTCAAACGGAGTATACACAGAATGTCTTAGGATATTTCAACACATCCTATAAGATCAAGTTGATCCAGCCACCAGGAGGAAATTCTACAGCTGTTTACTATTCAGAAATGATGTCCAACTCGAATGTTCCTTCTATCGCAATTGGTATAGGAAGTATCAATTTTGACTCTGGAATTGCTTCTGACCCACCACTTGGATCGTTCCAGCCCTTCTTCCCGCTTAATGATAATCCGAATTATTCGAATGGAGGTTCTTCAGGATTTGAAGTTGTTTTCACGGATGCGAGTAACCGCCAATGGAAAAGTTCTGAATCAAGTACTTTCGGTGGGGCGGACGTTAGTTTTACTGGAATTAAGTTAGAATCTGATGCAACTGGAGATTACTCTAAATTCATCTGCTCATTTGATTGCTACGTGTACAGTCTAAATCCAGACAGTTTGGCACTTACACCGCCTGTTGCACACGTTGATTCATTTTTGATCAATGACGCGATCTACACTGGATGGTTCAAGCGATAGAAAAATTCCGTTTACAAAAACGCATCTCTGAATCAACAATTTTGTGAGCCATCAGAGTCTGAAAATAGGTATTATTGGTGATTACAATTTCACCTTCAATTCGCACCACGCGACTAATTTAGCGATTGATCATGCCGCAGATTTTTTGGACGTTGAAATCAGTTATTATTGGATCAAATTAAGTGAAGTTCTCGAATTTAGGGCGCAACAATTCAACCAATACGATGGATTTTGGATAGCTCCAGGTCCCATTCGGAATGAATTTTTCCTACACGGTATCTTACGCGAGATTTTGAGCCGCCCAATTCCAACATTTATTACGGGTGAAGGATACCGAACGTTCGTTGATGCACTTATCAATACCTACCAACTCAATAAAGGCGGCGAGAAACTCATATCCGACAATCTTGTTGAAGGTCAACAATTTGAGCAAATACTGATTTCGCCACATTCCAAAGAATTTCAACTGCTGTATGAAAATCATTCAATGGTGGAATTGACGTCAAGTCGTTATTCACTCTATCCAAAATTGATTCATTCTTTGCAGGATGATATTGTCGATATCGATGCTTACAATCAATTCGAAGATCCAGAAATCATTAGCCTTAAAAATCACTCGTTCTTTGTGGCTTGCAGTTTTTGCCCGCAAATTTCGTCGACGCGTGAAATTCCGCATCCAATGATTTATACCTTTATGAAAGCTTGCCTGGCGCATGTTGAGAAATCACTCGCGAAGCAGGCATAAAAACACCCGGAATTTACCATCCCTATTTCTCAGCATTTGCCTCAAACCAGGCGTCGATCTGTTGATCTTTGCTTTCTGCACCGCGCACTGCTAACACGTCGCATCGTTCATTTTCAGGGTGTCCCGCATGACCCTTCACCCACTGAAATTCTAATTTGAATCGCTTGTGCTGTATCAAATAGCGTTTCCACAAGTCCTCATTTTTTTTCCCCTTAAACTGTTTCTTTTCCCAATTGAAGACCCACCCTTTCACAATCGAATCGATCACATACTTTGAGTCAGAAGAAACCCGAATTGGGTATTCCGTTGTTTTCATGGATTCAAGTGCAACAATTACGGCTAACAATTCCATTCGATTGTTTGTGGTCAGACGAAAGCCTTGTGAAATTTCTTTCTGCTTGTTCCCAAAGCGCATCACTACACCAAAACCACCTGGGCCAGGGTTACCTTTCGCTGAACCGTCCGTAAAGATCTCAACCATGCCTTCATTTTTTACGAAGATACTTTTTTTCAGATGGGAGACAAGGGGTGCAAATCGCGAATCCGTCACTTTTGGAAACTTTTTATCATTAAATAGTTTCCATGATGGTTTTAATGACTAATTTTGGCGCATGGATCAAAAGAAAATGGAACTTTTAGAACGCGCAGGTGCTGTATTTATGAAGTATGGCGTCAAAAGTGTGACGATGGATGATCTATGCAGAGAAATTGGTGTATCGAAAAAAACACTCTATAAATATTTCGAAGATAAATCGGAATTAGTGGTTTCGATCATCGCTGCAAAAATCGAAATGGATAAGCACACCTGCTTAAAATGCACGGACAATGCCCAGAACGCGATAGACTCACTTGTGAGCATCAGTCGATTTGTGATTCAACAGCTTGCCAACATCAACCCATCCGTGTTTATGGATCTTCAAAAACACTATCCTGAAGCTTGGAAAATGTTACATGATCATAAATGGGAATTTGTCTTGAAAAATATCCATGACAACATTGTTCAAGGCAAAAACGAAAAACTCTACCGTGAAAATCTGAATCCCGCCATCATTTCACGTTACTACGTTTCCTCAATGGATACCATAATGGATGGGACCGTTTATCCGTGGCCAGAATTTAAAACCGATGAAATCCTTACCGAAGTCCTTCGCTTCCACATCCGTGGACTCGCCAATGATCGAGGTATCAAATACTTAAAAGAACACTTTAATCGTGAAATCAATGAATAAATCAATTCTATTTGGCGCATTTGTCATGCTGTCAGTGAGTGGTTGGTCGCAAAGCACCTTCACACTGCTGGATGCAAAAATCTACGCCCTCGAAAACAATCTCTCTGTGAAAAACGCGGAGAATGACAACGAATCCGCCCACCAGCGATACATTGAAATTCGTGGAATGGGTCTGCCTCGTGTGGATTTTAACGGAACCTTCAACAATTTCATCAACCTTCCGGTGCAAGTGGTGGACGCTACGTTTCTGAACCCAAATGCTCAACCGGGAGAAACGATATCATTTAGAGCAGGTACGACGTATTCCACTTCGGGTACGCTCCAAGCGAGTCAACTGGTGTTCAATGGTTCCTACATCATCGGTTTGAAAGCGGCGAGCTATTTGACCGAATTTCAAGCAACAGCTTCCAACATCACAAAGGAAGAAGTGCTGTTTAATGTGATTCAAGCTTACCAGCTCGCGTCTGTTGCAAAGGCAAACATCAGCTTTATTGATTCGATGGTCATTATC
>JBFYPU010000085.1:0-8642 GCA_041303175.1 Crocinitomicaceae bacterium
GAATGAATGCCAATTTTGGTTTCAATGAAAACATTGGTTTGTGTACAGGATTGGAATTCGACTTTTCGACGGTGAAATACAAAACAAGCGGAACAGAGCAAATTTATTACTGGTATAACGACAGTGAAATCCTGCAGCAAGAAGATGTGGCAGGAACTGCAAACAAAGAGTTGTTTAAACTTTCTACACGTGCTCAAAAAGGAACGTATGTTACCATCCCTACCATGTTGTTGTTCAGAACGAACTACATTGGCTACTTCCGTTATTTCGGGAAATTTGGTCTTCGCACAAGTGTTTTGGTGTCGAGTAAGATCAATGATAGTGGTGTGAATTACGATATAGACATACCAGGAAATCCGTTTGAAGTAAACGGCGAAAACTTGAACATGAAAGCTTCTGGTGACATGTTCTTCTTGAGATCAGCCGTTGGACTTTCGGGTGGTGCAGAGTGGAATTTTAGCGGATCGACATCTTTGGTTGCTGAGCTTGGTTTTTACTATGGTTTTACGCCACTTCACTTGGATAGAAACGAAGGAAACACTATGCTTTTCACAGCAGCAGGAATCAACGGTACAACAAGTGATTTGCACTTCTCAAATCAAGCAACACAACAACAGCTTCAATTCAAAGTGTCCATTTTATTCTAAAACTGCACTCATTTGAACTATTCAAACGTAGCAAACCACATTACAGCCTGGCTTCGCGATTATTGTGAAAATGCCGGGCTGTCTGGTTTTATTATCGGAATTTCTGGTGGTGTCGATTCTGGATTGACATCGACGCTTTGTGCGATGACAGGTAAAAAAACCATCTTATTGAGCATGCCGATTCGTCAGACGTACGCAGAATATGACCGCGCCAAAAATCACATGGCCGATCTAGAAAAACGATTCCCAAATGTCACGTCGATGGATATTGATTTGACCGAATCGTTCAATCAACTTGAGAAAGATTTGCCTGAAAACGTTGGAGCACATGCGCTTGCCATGGCAAATACACGTGCGCGATTGCGGATGACAACCTTGTACGCTATTGGTCAAGTTCACGGATGTTTGGTGTGCGGAACAGGCAACAAAGTGGAGGATTTTGGAGTTGGATTTTACACAAAATACGGCGATGGCGGTGTTGACATAAGTCCAATTGCCGACCTAACGAAATCCGAAGTTTGGGCGATCGCAGCTGAAGTTGGGGTGATTGAAGAAATTGTGAACGCCAAGCCAACGGATGGATTGTGGGCCGATGGTCGTTCGGATGAAGATCAAATTGGTGCTTCGTATCCCGAATTGGAATGGGCAATGCACTACAAAGGTGACGGATCAATTTTGAGCGCACGCCAAGAAGTCGTATTGGCGATCTATAAGCGAATGAATCGGATGAATAAGCACAAAATGGAGCCGATTCCTGTGTGCGAAATTCCTGATCATTTGCGGTAAAATTCGTTCCACTGGATTTGACGTTTTCCCTAAACACGTGATTTGACTTTCCAAGTTTAAATCAGATTAGTTCTTTTTATCTTCACAAATTACTAGTATATTCAGCGTTCTATTTGAAGTTGTGTGGTCAATTTCAAATTATTTAAACGCTAAAATTATGATTGCATTACGCACTTTTCTACTTCTTGGGATCGCTGGAATGGCTTCGATCGCATACTCTCAAGACATTACTTCACTGGTACAGAATTATTTGAACGAACACCGATCAGAGCTTCAGCTTTCGGAGGCGGATGTCATCAATTGGAAAATTACGGATCAACATACTTCCAAACAAACCGGTTTAACCCATGTCTACATCCAGCAACAATTCGATGGAGTGGGAATTTATCCGTCATCCGCAACATTTGTTCTTAAGGAAAATACGATAATCCTTACAGGTAATCGACTCATTGCTGATATTGCTTCCAAAATTGAAGAAGGCTCGGCTGCTCTTGATGCAGAAGCTGCAATTTACGCTGCCGCGAGGGAATTGAACTTGAATCTTCCTATGAACGTGAACAAACGTGCGAAGAAAGATCATGAAACCTTCGTTTTTGATGCAAAAGACCTTTCGCAAGAACCCATTCCTGTTCGTCCGATGTATGTCTTGAGTGGCGAAAAACTTCGTTTATCTTGGAACCTGAGCATTTATGAACTGTCAGGAGATCACTGGTGGAACGCTCAAATTGACGCTTCAAACGGAGAGTTGATTGAAAAAGTGGATTGGGTTGTGAGCTGTGATTTCTCGCATGAACACACAGCTGAAACGTGCATGACAACATCACGCGCAACGAATGAGAATCAAGACTACATGCGTTTTGCCCCACCTCCACCTTTAACGGATCAATACAATGTGTTTGCTTTGCCAGTGGAAAGTCCAAATCACGGATCGCGTACCATCGTAGTTGGCGCGGCTGATCCGATCGCTTCGCCTTTTGGTTGGCACGACGATAATGGAGTTGCTGGTGATGAGTACACCATCACACGGGGAAATAATGTCTTCGCCATGGAGGATCAAAACGACAACAACGGAATTGGTTATTCGCCAGACGGCACCGCAGCAATCAATTTTGATTTTCCGCTGAATCTCAATCAGCCTTCCAACACCTATTTGGACGCCGCCATCACAAATTTATTCTATATGAATAATATGATGCACGACATTTGGTACCATTATGGCTTCGACGAAGTGAGTGGGAATTTTCAAGAAAACAACTATGGAAATGGTGGTTTGGGATCCGATTACGTGAATGCAGATGCGCAAGATGGAGGTGGAACAAACAACGCGAATTTTGCAACACCTGCTGACGGTTCAAACCCTCGGATGCAAATGTATTTGTGGTCGCCAAGCGCGAGCGCGGATTTATTGACGATCAACTCACCTTCTGGTTTATCCGGTGCGTATGCCGCTGTGGAAGCTACGTTTGGCCCTGGTGTTCCTTCTACGCCAATCACAGCCGATTTAGCACTTCCAAACGATGGTACACCTGATATCTATGACGCCTGCACCGATCCTACGGATCCGAATATTTTGACAGGTAAAATTGCAGTGATTATGCGTGGAACGTGCCAATTTAATCAGAAGGTGCAACGCGCTCAGGATTTTGGTGCCGTTGCCGTAATCATCGTGAACAATGTGACGACCGCGCCAATCGCTATGGGTGGAACGAGCGTTACGATTACCATTCCAAGTGTGATGATTTCAAATGCAGATGGCTTGGCATTGATTGCAGCGATTGAAGGCGGTGCAACCATCAATGCAACATTGGTGAATGGCGGCGTTGTAGCTCTGGATGGCGATTTTGACAATGGGATTATCGCACACGAATACGGCCATGGAATTTCTATTCGATTGACAGGTGGACCTAGCAACAGTGATTGTTTGAACAATGCTGAACAAATGGGCGAAGGATGGTCTGATTGGTTTGGAATGATGATCACGATGGAGCCCGGAGACGCTGGAACAGATGTTCGCGGAATGGGAACCTTTGCAAATGGTGAGCCAACGACAGGTGATGGAATTCGTCCAGCGCCGTATAGTACCGATTTCGCTGTTAATAATTTCACTTACGTGAGCACAAATAACTCAAGCATCTCGCAACCGCATGGAATTGGATTCATTTGGGCAACCATGCTGTGGGACTTAAATTGGGCGTTGGTTGATCAATACGGATTTGATCCGAATATGCATACAGGAACAGGTGGCAATAACATAGCGATGGCACTCGTGATTGAAGCGTTGAAACTTCAACCGTGTAGCCCAGGATTTGTGGACGGCCGCGATGCGATTCTGGAAGCGGATCAATTGCTCTACAACGGCGCGAATGAGTGTTTAATTTGGAATGTGTTTGCGAATCGAGGTCTAGGATTCTCTGCTGATCAAGGTTCGTCGGATAGTCGCTCCGATCAGACGCAAGCATTTGATTTACCTCCTGGTTTGGATCCAACTACCACGGTGACAACATGTGGAAGCTATGTTTGGGCGCAAAATGGACAAACGTACACAACGAGCGGAACGTACACGGAAACGATTTCTGGAACCGCGTGTGGTACTGTTGCAACTTTGAATTTGACGATCACAGGTTCTTTGAACGCCAATGTAATTCAAAACAACCTTGTTTTAACGGCTTCGCAACCAAATTTGAACTATCAGTGGGTGGATTGCAACGATGATTTTGCTCCAATTGCTGGCGCCACAAATCAATCCTACATCACGACGCAAGATGGAAGTTATGCTGTAATTGTGAGTTTGGGAGATTGTGCTGACACTTCTGTTTGCTTTACCTTTGACAGTTCGTCGCTTGAAGAAAACGACTTTGGTGCTTCCTTGGTTGTCTATCCGAACCCAACGGACGGAAACGTTTTTGTGGACCTTGGAACAATCGAAACGGAAGTTGAAGTTGTGTTGCTCGACGCAAATGGACGTGTCATCAAACGACAATCTTACAGTGGATCGGAACCTTTAGAACTTCGAATGGATGGTGCACCTGGAATGTATTTCTTGGCGATTCAATCAGCTGATGGACGGAAAGCGGTGGTGAAAATTCAAAAAAACTAGTCAGCGACGTCTTTAAAGTAGGAGCTTCAATCGGGTATTGAAAAATTGCATGAATTGAATGATGATGAATTAAATGAGGCGCCTTTTCAGTCTCTGCGCTCTAGCATGAGCGCGCACAATGATTATGATCTTGAAGAAGAGAAAAATCAAAAATAAAAGGAACTCAACGATATTAGAACAATGGACGGAAACACTGCATAACAAACGAACATGCTCCATTCCGAATTCATGCTTCGAGGTGAAGATTAACATTGCTGTTGATATAAGTGGTTTGCAATAGTTTAGTATTCAGTTTAGATTTAACGAAAGCTTTCTTACCTGAGATTTTAACCGTAATCATGTATGAAAAATTTATATTCTACCCTATTTTTAGTTCTCCTGCATAAATTCAACTTCGGCCAAATCATTCACATTTCCGCTGGAATTAATTATTCTTGGCTAGACAAAATTGAATCATCAGTACAAAGCAGACAAGTTGTTTCACCTGGTATAGTATTGAGTTTTGGTCGTGATTTTTTCACCAATGATAAAGTAAGTGGCTATGCAAATGTTAATCTTAATTGGCTCAATGGTGGTGCGATTTGGAAGCATCCTGATTCTGATGTGCAGGTTAAATCAAATTACAACATTTCTCGCCTAGAACTAGAGGGTGGCATCAGCATTTCATTGAATGAAAAATTCAAATACGCAATCGGTCTCAATAATTCTTTCGGTGTGAAAATAAAATCGAACTTTGATTTAAGTGAACAGAATACGTTTAGAAATTGGTCTCCTATAGTTGTTTCCAGATTAGTATATAAAAAAAATGAAACCACAAATTGGGCATTTTCACTAAAAGCCGCTTTAGGACTGCACGTTATTTCATATACACAAGCTGTTAATTCAAATGTAAACCTAAGATATGAATCTTCAAATAACCATGTGGCTATTGAAGTTAGGCGTTATCTGCGCAAGTCTTTTTAGCCACACTTCATCATTCGGGCAAGAATATCCAGAAAAGAGCTGGAAAATAGGACTAATCACAAGTCCCAACTTGGCATATCAACATCGGTCAACACAAAGAAATCGAGCAATTAAAATGCGCCCATCTGTGGGATGCGATTTAGGCGTCGCTATCGTTCGATTCTGGAAAGATAACTATATTCAATTTTCGCCAACCGTAGGCTTTTCGATTAATCGAACAAAATCAAGTTTGGCCTTTGAAGGATTTAACGTGAACTATCTTTTCGGAAGCAAGGAAAATCGATTTCAAGCGAGCCTTCTCTATGGAAAATCCTTTACACTAAACGAAAAATCACTTTTTAACTTGAGTTTTGGAGTGAGTTCAGGCTACGGTATACTGAATGAAACAAAATTCGATGATCTGAATTACTCCAATGAAGAAATTCGGATTCGGGACTACTACGCTTGCTTATCAAGCGGTTTCGGTATCACTAAAGCATTCAATAGATCAAAATTTTATTGGGGTATTCAAATCAATCAAGGCCTTTTGAGTTATACACGTGTGCATATTTCCTTAAATCAATACCAAACAGATTTTTTATCACGAGGAAGTTCTGTGAATCTAATGCAAATCATTTATTTGAATAAAAATTAATCCTTCACTCCAACTAGCAATTTTTCTTCAAAATGCGCACGGTGTGGATCGGTAACCCTAGAACTTCGAGTGGACGAAGCGTCGGGAATGTATTTCTTGGCAATTGAATCGGCGGACGGACGAAAAGCTGTGGTGAAGATCGAGAAGATGTGATTCGATCCATCGAGTGTCAGATGATCCGAGTGTCAGATTTTTCGATTGTCCAACTTGCCAAGATCCAATGATCCAATAATCTAATGATCCAATAATCTAGTAATCCCGCAATCTCATTCCTCCGGCGCTAAACGCAATACAATTCCGTGAATTTCGTCGGTGATTTGAATTTGGCAACCCAAACGGCTGTTATCTTTCACAAAAAAAGCTTGATCGAGCATGTCGAGTTCGGCGTCACTTTGTTCGGGTAATTCCGTGTCTGATTCCAAGTAGCATTGGCACGTTGCGCACATCGCCATTCCACCACATTCGCCTTTTACGGGCAAATCGTACGCTTTGCAGACTTCCATGACGTTCATGCTCATGTCTGTGGGTGCCGCGAGTTCATGGCTAACGCCCTCTCTATCAATTATCGTGATTGTTACTTCTTCCATTTGATGTGCTTTTGCGCCACAAAGATATTGAAAACCTCAGTTCGATTCTAAATTTCATTCAGATCGATTAGAGAAAGTTGATTTTGAAAACCTCAGACTAATTATAAATCCTTAGCCCGTGATTTCCATCCCACATGACTTGATATTGGCGCAATCCAAAGACAGAGTTGGTGATGGGCGAACCGTCGTAAAGCGAGAATGTTGCGTTATTGCAGGAATCGTTCAATTGCAAAAAATTATCGGGATCTACGACAAGTGGCTGTTCGCAGGTGCCTAATTCATCTGCTGGAGAATGGCGATCGAAAGCAATAAATTCTTCGACACCTCGGCGATACACAACAATTCCTTTTGATCCCACATTGTTGACATATGCCCAGCCGCTCACGCCCATCAAACTCGAATAACTTGGCAATGAAATATCGATCGTTACGTCAAAGGGAACGCTTGGAACCGGGTGTTGATCATTTTTTACGCACGACCCAAGTGATGCAAAAACGAACATGAATAAAATAAATCGTACCTTCATTGCGTTGTCTAGTATACAAATGTATGAAGTTTAAAACGTTTTTTAGTCTCTTTTTATTGTTGCTCACGCTAAATTTATCTGCGGGATGCGGCAGCCGTAAGAATGATGCCTTGATGTCGAATGAAGATGTGCAAGCGCAGCTAGAAAAGGAAGGGAAAGTGAAGGCGAAAGCTGCGAAGAAAGCTCAAAAAGAAGCCTACAAACGGTATTGGAATGCACAAAGTAAGCAGGCTAAAAAATCCATTAAGGAGAATGAAAAGCGGCAGAAGCGCATGGCTAGACATCGTAAAAGAAATTAGAAGATGGCGATGAGAGTTTTCCCAATTTTGCTGTCTGCTTTTGTTCTGACTTTTGTATCATGTTCCGAATCTTCAGGCGATGTAGCATCCGAAAACTCAACTCTTACTGAAGTTGACGATCGTTTTCAGTCGTGTTACTTTGAAGATAATTTGGCTCAGAATAGGTGCGATTCAGTGCTCCAAGATTTTTTTGGATCCGAGATCTTTAAGCGACACATTCGATTCGATAAGTCAGAAAGCTTTATCAACTGTCAAAGCGCTGATAAAATCGAGATGAAATCATTTGGTGACACGGAATGTTGCTTGCCCAACACCTACGACATGGTGTATACCATTCGAGAAAACGGGCAAAAAATCTATGAATTCCCCATGGTTTCGGGATCTGACATGGAATTTGAGCACGTATCCACTCAATCAGGAGCACAATTGATAGGCTATAAAAAATTATTGGCAGGAGAATTTCAGATTACCTATGCGGAAGCTAGAGCCATTGCCAAGAAAAATGGTTGTACCGATGAAATGATCCTCGAATTGGTGTATGACGAAAAAGGAAAAGCAAACGACGCGAAATCCTATTTTTGGGAAATAGAGCAAGCGTTAGCCCAGGACAAAACCGTGCTGGTACAAATTGATCCCTTCTCAGGAAGCATCACTCGGCATGATTTGATGGTGATAGCGGGCGACTAACCCTCGATTTCTAGTAACGCTTCCGTTCCTTCTTCCCACAAGATCATCTGTGCATCGAGATCGGCCTTCACTTTTTTGTATTCTTCAAGAATTAAATTTGCTTTTGCTTCATCCGTGTAATCGAGTTCAGCTATAATGATATCCAACTCAGCAATGCGCTTTTCGAACCTTTCGATCGCTTCTTCAGCCCTATTTACTTGGTTGTTGAATTTATTTTTTAACCGTTTTTGCTCCTTTTGCTCTTCGTAGGACAATTTTTCGGCTACTGGTTTTGCATCCTCCTTTTTTTGATGAGTCGTGAGAGGCGCAGATTTGAGTGAATCGTTGCCGAGGTTCATTTTTCGCTTTAGGAATTCCATCACTCCAAAATGGTGAATTTTGAGGGAGTGATTTTCGATGTCCCAAATGCGATTGGT
>JBFYPU010000086.1:0-4231 GCA_041303175.1 Crocinitomicaceae bacterium
GCATAGGAAAGCAACTCTACAAAGGAGGTACTGACTTGGACGCCTTCGAAAATTGCCTCAATAAATCCAGTCATCCGATTTACTTCAATGGTGACATCACCTCTGTTGACAGTTTTCGCATGCTTCAAGATCGGTTTCCTAGCATTGATACTTGGTTGATTGGTAGAGGATTAATTGCAGATCCATTTCTTCCACAGATGATTCAAACCAACACAACGAATTACCCAAGCAACAAGCTTTCTCGCTTCAAACTATTTCACGATGAGTTATTGGAACAGTTTGAAATACAGCTTTCAGGAGATAAACACGTCATTCTCAAAATGAATTCCTACTGGGAATATTTTGAACAAAAAATGGAAGATGAACACCGACAGATTAAGCGGATCAAAAAATCCAAAAACTTGGATGCGTATCGTCGCGAAGTGGAAAATTTGTGTGAAGGATAAGGAACTCTATAATTAGAGGTGAACAAGTTTAAAGCATTTGAACTATCTTAGTCTAATTTTTAAAACCGTCATCAGCGCTTGTCAATCTATGAAATCAATCCTACTTGCTTTGTCCTTAGTTCTTGTTGCATCAACCGCACTCGGTCAAGATAAACCCGCTTACGTTCTCTACGATTCGAAGGGAAAGAAAGTCAGTTTTAAGAAATTGCTCAAAGACGCCAACGAAAGCAACGTGGTGTTGTTTGGAGAATTGCACGACAATCCAATTGCACATTGGCTTCAACTGGAATTGACGAAAGAACTCGGTAAAAACAATGCATTGGTTTTGGGTGCAGAAATGTTTGAACGCGACAATCAAGATGAAATGGATGCCTATTTAAAGGATTCCATAACATCCAAAGAATTTGACTCCTTGGCTCGACTATGGGTTAACTATTCAACCGATTACGCACCACTTGTGGACTATGCAAAAGAGCATTCGCTGCCGTTTATCGCAACGAACATTCCGCGAAGATTTGCAAGTTTGGTACACAAAAAAGGAGGTTTTCCGGCATTGGACAATCTAACGGATGAAGAAAAAACGTGGATTGCTCCCCTTCCCATTCCATTCGATAGCTTACTCGCGACGTACCAAGAAATTCTTGTGATGATGGGAGATCGGGGTACTCCAGACCTCGTTAAAGCGCAAGCCATCAAAGACGCGACCATGGCACATTCGATTTCTCAATACCTTTCGGAAAGCTCGATTTTCATTCACTTCAATGGAGCCTTTCACTCCAATTTCTACGAAGGAATTTTGTGGTATTTGAATAAGTATAGTGACTCAGTGAGCGCCCTAACCATTTCAACCGTATCGCAAGCGGAAATCGGCAAATTGGACGAAGAAAACATGGGTATGGCAGATTACATTATTTGCGTGGATGAGGATATGACTTCTACGTATTGAAACAGTTTGTGAACATACGCTTAGAATTGGTAGTCACTTTACGAACCAAGCATACGAAACGATGGTTCACAAAAAATAACCCTTCGATTAAGGTCAACTGTTAATGAATCCAGAGATAGATAACTTCCTGATGAATGCCAAAAAATGGGGTAACGAGCTCGAAATTCTTCGCGCGATTATACTCAGCTGTGGCATGGAAGAATCATTGAAATGGCGCCAACCGTGTTATACCTTCAACGGGAAAAATGTGCTGATCATCAGTGAATTCAAAGACTATTGTGTGATCTCCTTTTTGAAAGGTGCGCTTCTTTTGAACGCAGAAGGATTGCTGGTTAGTCCGGGTGAAAATTCGCGAGCTGTGCGGTTTATGCGTTTCACCAGTAGCGATCAAATCATACAATTGGAAGCCAACATCAAGGCAACAATTTTTGAGGCAATAGAAGTAGAAAAAGCCGGTTTAAAGGTCGAAAAGAAGTCTGCAAGCGAATTGGAATGGGTCCCAGAACTTTATGATAAATTTTCCAAATCACCTGAATTTAAGGTGGCATTCGAGGCTTTAACACCGGGAAGACAGCGCGGCTACCACCTATTTTTCTCGGGTGCAAAACAGTCTAAAACAAGGATAGATCGCATCGAAAAATTCATTCCACGCATCATGAACGGCAAGGGAATCAACGACTGCGTGTGCGGACTCTCGAAACGAATGCCCAATTGTGATGGATCGCATAAGGCATTGAATGAAGTAAATAAATAGGCCCTCACAGTAAACTTCATTCGCGAAAAATTAATATCTTTAGACGTATCGTTAATTACACTATTGTTATCGTGTAGAATTCTAAGACCTCACATATAAACGACCTACCATGAACAATTTCAAAACTGCTTGCACAACTCTTTTCCTCACATTTTGTATCGCCACATCGGCATTTGCGTTGAATCCATCCCGAACATACGAAACATTACCTGACAAATTGGGTATGAAATACACCACGGAAAAGGTGAAAACCAATGATGGTGAAGCCGAATTGAACGCGTGGTATTTTCCTGCGAATACGAAAACGACGCAACTGGTATTGATGGTA
The DNA here is from genome assembly GCA_041303175.1 of Crocinitomicaceae bacterium. GTDB lineage: Bacteria > Bacteroidota > Bacteroidia > Flavobacteriales_D > Crocinitomicaceae > UBA4466. The sequence continues at coordinate 2,475 of JBFYPU010000086.1, forward strand.
CACTGTGGAGAAGGAAACATGGCAGATTATCTGAATCGCGTTCAACTTTTCCAGAATACAGCGAATGTTGTCATTTTTGACTACCGCGGTTTTGGTGAAAGTTCTGATTTCGAAATAGATAACAACATGTATATCTATCCTCATTTTCAAGACGATCTCGAATCGATGATCGCGCATTGTGTCAAAAATCATACTGAGACCTTTGATCTTTATGGTTGGGGAATTGGCGGTGGATTGTCGCTTGGAATTGGATACGGTAACGCAGCAATTAAAAAAATCATCGCGGACACCCCATTTTTAAGCATGGAGGATTTGGAAAAACGTTTCTCGGCTTGGGACGAACCGATGGAAGTTCCATTTGCTGGTTATGAAAAAAAATACGAACCAAGTAGTACCGTTACCATGACTCCGGGAAACAAGCTTGAAGGTGTAAAAATCATCATTGGGAGCAACGGCGTGCTTTATAAATTGGATGACATGGTGACTCTTCAAAAAAGTGCTCCAAAGATGATCGATAAAGATATCTACGTGGTCAAAAACCCTGACAACATCGATAATTTCGATGCGGACAAAGAAGTTTACACCAAAGTATTGCTTGATTTTCTGGATAAATAAAATCAGAAAATAATCGAATAGACGCGCTTCGTTGGGAATTAATCGTTGATCCTCAATAAAGCTTATTTCATCACAAAAGGAAAGTTGGAGGATGAAAAACCGAGAGGATTCACACAAATTCGTGGTGGAAATTCTCAAAATATGGCGTAATTTGTTTGCTTAAACTCATAGCGCGTAACTAGATTTTGACAAAAGCTCTGCTCCATTTTTCGTTTCTTCTTTTGTTACTTAGCTGCACGGTTACAAAACGCGTGCACCTTGCTGGATACCATGTCGTTTGGCACAAGCAGCAACGTGAGAGCGAGAAACATCAACAAGAGAAAGTCGAGGAATTCGCCCTTGAACTCGAGAAAAATGAAAACGGAGTGCATACAGCACGAACATTGGAAACGGTGGATGATTTGCATACGCGTGCTGATTTAACAATAACTGATCAAGAGACTTCCGCACGAAATCCACCCGAAGAGAACACCGCATTCTTGGATCGATCAAGCAACTCCCAGTTTTCCAAATCAACACAACGTACATCTTCCCATTCGAGCGCCAAGACACAGACAGTAAAACAGAAGATTCGGCCCATCCTTTGGCGCATCGATCCTGAAACCTTGAGATTGATTGGTGCTATTCTAATCATCCTCGGTGGGCTGATCTTACTCGGTGTACTTTTTACGTATTTGGGAGCATTTTCTGGTAATAATGATGGTGGTTGGCTCAATTTTTTCCTTGACTTATTCAGTATTTCTGGATGGTTCTGGCTGCTCATTTTTGTGTTTCTCCTCCTGTTGATTTTTTTCCTGCTGTATCTTTTGATTGAATTCGTACTTGGTGGTCCGCTGATTGCATTCTTTATTGGAATTGGGCTACTCGGCACTGGATTATTTCTCTATTTTTTGGGCCAAAATCGATTGGAATAATACTACTTTCAGTCAGTCTATCTAAAAAGAACAAATGAATGCACTGCAACAACTAATTGAGGCTGAAAAAAAAGCGAGCGATCTATTTCTAGAGATCACCACACGACAGCTTATCGTTGAAGGTAAAACTGAACGCGAAGTGAACCAACAGGTGTATGATTTAGCATTCGAGTTGTTCGGAATAAAGAAATATTGGCACAAGCGGATTGTACGTGCCGGAAGGAACAC
>JBFYPU010000087.1:0-41572 GCA_041303175.1 Crocinitomicaceae bacterium
CTCCAGGCGCTCACCCAATTCGGATCAACAAATTCAGTCGACAGATAGGAATCTTTCATCTGCTGGTAGCCAATGCCCATTCCTGCATAAAAATCCATACAAAATGACTTCGACATCCACACTTGGTAGCCAACATTGAGCGCAAAACTTGCACGGAGATCACTTCCTTTAGTGGAAGGAAGCACTCCGGTTCCATCAACAATGCCGAAATTCATCATTTTCACCTTTAAAATTGGACTGATGTAGAAAGCTTGTAGGGCTTCGGTTTGATCCAATGGATAATAGCGATAAGCAACTTCTCCAAAACCACCCAATCGGCTAGTTCGATAGCTGTATCCCCATGGATCAATGATGTGCGATTGGATATTTCCCAAGGCAATATTGGAAATTGTTGGACCTACGGAAACTTCAAAGCTAGAATACTTGGATGTTTGTCTTTCATATGAAAAATTGATTTCGCCGACAAACATTTGTGTGGGTGAAAATTTCACAACCGATGTGTTTTCATTCAAACGAAGTGGTTTTTTCTCGGATGTGTGTCGACTTCCTCGATCAAGGATGATTAATTCGTCTTGAGCAATTCCTGTTTGGATAAGCGCAAAAATTGCTGCGATTGCCGTAAAAATTGTTTTCTTCATATTCGTGTAGGTTTACGAGATGCTGTATTAACTAAAATCTGCGGATATTATTGTACAATGAGCACATCTTTCTTTGAAAAAAGATGCGTGTCAAATTCAAAATCAATGCGTCCAAGTTGCACACCGGCCCACCCCACTTGATTGATCAAAACGGTTTGACCATCGAGGTTCACTTCTTCGGTTGGTTTTTCCAAAAAGGTGTGAGTGTGTCCACCGATGATGAGATGAATTCCTTTGGTTTTCTGTGCAAGCAGACGGTCGGAAATTTTCTCCGAATCGTATTCATACCCTAAGTGAGAGAGACAAATGATTAAATCACACCCTTTCTTTTTCAATTTATCAGCCCGATCATTGGCCGTTTCTATGGGATCGAGGTATGCCGTTTCACCGAATTTATTATCCGGAACGAGTCCCTTCAACTCCACTCCCACTCCAAAGACACCAATTTTTAATCCGCCTTTTTTGATGACAACCATTTCGTCTGTGTGTCCATCAATCGGTGTATTTGAAAAATCGTAGTTGGAGCATACAAACGAAAAATCGGCATGTGCTTTCGCGGCAACAAATCCTTCCATTCCACCGTCGAAATCGTGATTACCCATGGTGGCAACATCATAACCCAATTTGGTCATCAGCTTCATTTCAAGCACTCCACCATATTTGTTGAAATAGGGCGTTCCTTGAAAAATGTCACCCGCGTCGAGCAGCAATACGTTCTCTTCCTCGGCACGAATCGCTTGGATCATTTCATAGCGACGGGCAACACCTCCTTTTCCGGGATACTTCGCATGATTTTCTGGAAAAGGGTCGATGTTTGAATGCGTGTCGTTGGTATGCAAAATCGTCAATTTCTTTCCGCCCTTCACAACTTGCGCGGTTTCAGCAATGAGCCTCGGCGCAATGAGCACTCCTCCAGAAATGAGCGCCGTTTGCTGCATGAATTTTCTACGGTTTATCATAACTCGATGCGTATTTCGTCCGACCAAATCAGCATTTTTTGACGCTCCGCTTCACGAATAAAGGCATCACGCAGGAGCTCGCCCGGATAGGACACACTGATTTTCTTCTTGAAAAAATTCATTTTATCACCTCCATTCATCAAATAATCGGAGGTGATGATCCAAATGGTTTTTGTTTCCGCGTTCATCCCATCCACAATCAACTCACCATTTTTAAGGTACGCTCCAGCCATTGGCTCTCCACCCGATGCCTTCAAATAAGCGGCAATATCGACCAAGGCTTCAACAGGCATTTCGACCCACACAATTTCGTTATCGAAGGGCATGATTTTGAAAATGTCGCCCAGTGTTACATCGCCAATATTAATGGTGTTTCTTAAGCCACCTACATTCAACAAGCTAAAGGTTGGGACATTGAGTCGCGCGTTGGCAATCTGCGATTGAAGCAGTGCATCAGCGGCCCAATTATTTAATGATCCTGATGGCCTGCCTGTTTCAAAGGATTTTTCGGCGTATGCTATCACTTTCGACATCTCGGCTTGGAGCTCAGTTTTATAGGGAGCAATCATACTATCAATTGCATTCATTTCAACTCCTTGATCCAAGACGAACGAATTGGACGTATCCTTGGAGTCGACACGTATGGTATTAACAGAAGAGCAGGCCAATAGACCTGCTCCAACTGCACATAATATGATGTATTTGAACATTATTGAATGATCAATTTTTGTGACACTTCACCGTAAGGCGTTTGCACCTTGATCATGAATGTTCCTGATCCCAATTGTTCTTTGTTCAAGATCAATACTGGAAGATTTGTATTCTCCGCAGAAAGCACTGTACGCCCACTCAAATCAACCACTTCATAAGCATTAATTTCTGTTCCATTCACTTGAACGTAAACCACGTTATCGGATGGGACAGGGAAAACAACGATGTTCGCTTTCAATTCTTCTTCAATTCCAATGTTTCCACAAACGTCATTCACTTGAGTATTTTGATCAAAGTCAACATAACATGCAAAATCCACTGAGTCGATGAACGGATTTCTGTTTCCTTGAAGGCTGAAGATGTATTCGTTACGCGCAATTTCATAATTGTCAGGAAGATCTTCGAAGTGCCAATTGCGCAATGTTTCTTGATCTTGAGCGTTCGCGCTTACTGTTCCCGTAAGTTTGAAATTGTAGGCAACAACCATGTACATGATTGCACGAGCCGCGTTTCCTTTATGTTTTGCACGTGGTTCGTAAACCAATTGCGCTCCTTTGTAGCCTACTCGACCTTCTAAATATGTGAAGACAACAGTTCCATCGATATCATCCAACGCAAGGTTACTTCGTGGAGTATTCGCATCGTCTAAGTTTGCAGGGTACAAGTTGTGTTGATCCGTATACTCAGGTTGCTCTGGATCATCCGCTGGGAATGTGATCATCCACGAGTGCGCGAAGGTATGCTCACGGCTATAACCTGTTGGTGTCCAATCGAAAGGATCGTTAAAAATAGCACGCTCACCAGAGTAGCAGCATTCAACAAATGACTGTCCGTTCGTTGTATCACGCACCTCAAATTCATTCATCATCGTTTGCTTATACATGAAATAGGTCATCGCGGTATGTGGATTCACCAAATCGTATAAATCAGTTGTAAACGTTGATACATTTTTATCAATTCCAGTGTAATAGGATCCAATGTTCTCGCCCAAACTTGTTGCATTTCCAGTCAATGGAGATGTTGTCAAATAATTCTCGAAACCACCTTGACCATTGAATGCGTAGACTGCGAAGTGGTAATTTTGGTTTGCAATGATTCCACGTGGGGTGAAAGAAGTTCCTGCTCCAACATACGCCACACGTGCATCACCCACAACATCACCGCGCAAATAAGTCGATCCATCTGTTGGCACACTTGTGATCGCACCGCCATTTTTCCATAGAACAAGGTATTTCGTTGCACCCGATCCAGCATTGTATTGACCGCCAACTGTGTACGCTTCAACTACTGGGAATGTTAAACCAGTTGGATTTGCTGTTGGTTCTGTCGCGAAACCATTTGTTCCAATTGCTTCAAGGTAGATGACATAAGGATTTTCATCCGAATCGTTGTTTCCAATAGAAATGGTCGCAAAACGTGACCCTGTTCCACCCGGTGCAAAGTTGATGTTATACGCTTGATTCGATCCGCCAGCGATTGTTGAAGCAGAGATCGTGGATGAAAAGTCAGCAGCATTTGTTCCAGAGAACGTTGCCCCAGAAACAGTTAACGCGTTTACCCCAAAATTTTCAATCGTAATAGGCGTTGAAGCAGTTGTTCCTACGAAATACGTATTTCCATTCAAGTAGGTAAGTCCATTGATGAGGACATTAATTTCCTCTGAAGGAGCAACATACGGGAAGATGTCATTCAAATCTCTTGGAACAATTTGATAGTTCGCATTGAACTGTCCATGCTCACCAACAATGCTAATCGTTCCTGTTGGGATCGCCGTTCCATCGATGTTTGTTGTTCCATTGATTCGAACATCAAAAATGTTTACCCCATCTGTGACCTGAACCGTTGAATTTCCTGCTGCGAAATTTCCTGTTTGAACAAACGTTACGTTGTCAATTTGGATCAATTGCGATTCATACACTTCACCAGTTGCAGAAATTGGAAGTTGCAAAGGCGTTGGAAAAACAACTGCAGGTCCATGATTGATAACATTACTAGCAGGAGAAATCTCCAATAAACCAGCGAATTCGATTAGTGGACCACTCACCGTGATTGAGTCACCACGATTAACACCCGAAAGTGCCGATCCAAATGCCGCGAGCCCAGCTGTGCCGTCCTGCATGTAGCGAATATTTCCCAACTCTGATCCATTGGTTACAACGCCAGTGATTGTGACTGTTTGTCCAATGCCAAATGTTCGAGCATCCGCGATGTCCGTTTGAGCGATTGCACTTAACCCAAGGGTTGAAGCACAAAATGCTAGTAGTAGTGTTTTTTTCATTTTATGTGAGTTGTTTTTCATTATTCTTTAGCTCTTTTTGAAAAGCGATTTAAAATTCGAATCCGACGGAAACATTGAAGGTAGTGCCCTGTCCAACAAAGACTGCCGCTGAACCTGCGTCAAAGTTTGTTCCCGCAAAATTATTCCGTGCATCTGAGATGTACAATGTATTGAGAAGGTTAAATACATTTGCTTTGAAATGCAGCGCTGTGTTTGCCATTTTTACGCTATATCCCGCGTGGATACTCATGATTCCATACCCCGGAATTCTCCATGATTGCCTTCCTGACAACTCATCAAAAGTGACTGCGTTGCCATTCAAGTCTTGGTAACCAGAATTGGGATCGTTTGGATCAATCAGACTATACAATTCATTGTCAGGAATTGATAATGTATTCGGATCGAAGTCGCTGTAATACCGATCAAAGAACGTGTATTTCACTTTGATGAATCCAGTTTTTAAGAATCTCCATCTCAAGCTTGCTGCGTATGTTGACTGGGCTGAATTTCCAACAGCCACACCATTTGCGAAGAAGGTGACGGAATCACCACCGGGCACGCCGACAGTTTCGTTTGATTTCCATTTCCAATCTCCCAAACTGACCATTCCTTCAAAGGTCAGGTCATCTGTAATCCTATACGCGAAATCGAGTTCGGCACCCAAATGCAATGCATCCATTCCCGGAACATTAACCGCAATTGTTTCCAATGGATCCGTTGGATCTGTGATCGTCAAACCAAATGGCAATGGACGATTTTCCCAACGTGTATAGTACGCATTGAGGTTTGCACTGAATTTCTTTGATGTGTAGCCATAGCCCACTTCGAAGGCTATGATGTTCTCATTCAAAATGGTATCAAAATTCCTGTTTCGCGTGTTATCAACAACATTCGAGAATTGCGGTGTTCTGCTCAAATAACCAACATTAGCAAAAACGTTCATCTGCTCACTAATATTGAAGTTAGCGCCCGTTTTCACAGTAAATCCTACTTTTGAAACCCATTCTGTTTGGTTGTCACGCAATCCTTCAGAATCACGCGTATAGGTTACACCGTTGTGCGTCACTGTGTCAGCATAGCCAATCTCCAAAATTGTATCAGCCAACACCATTTGACGTCCTAAGAAACGATCAACACCTTTGTAGAAGTTACCCACTCCAGATAGATTTAGGAAGGAAGACCATCGGCCCTTAGCATATTCAGCTTGTCCAAATGCACCCGCCCATTGCACCAATCCATCTCGATCATTGTGAAAGGGTTGACGACCAATTTTGTCACCAACGACCTTCATTGGACTGGCTGCATTTTGATCTTGCGCATTCACAAAATAGTCACCACCGAGCAAATCAGTGATCACGTAATAGTGCGTTCCATTGTAATATCGATAATCCAAACCACCAGAAAAGTTCCAATCGGCGTTCATCTTATAATCAAACTGTGAGAGTCCACCTAACCAGAAGTGATTATTTACCGCAGCTGCCAAAATTTGAGACGATTTCAATTGTGTTGGGTGATACGCAGCATCGGCAGTTGAATACAAAGTCCCGAAAAGCGTTTTATATTGATTGTTGTAAACCATTGTATCCCAATCCACTTGTCCGTTCTCATCATAAAGGATAGAAGAGCTAGAATTGAAGAAACGCTCTCCACCACCTCGTCCAATCGACATATAGGCCATATTCGACCACGAGAATTTCTTATTCACTTTCCAAAAATCTTTCAACGTGATTTGTGGTTTGTGGTAGTAGTTTCTTCTTTCTAGTTGAATCGTTTGCTCGCCATCCACTGTTCTGTATCCCCAATGTTGATTGAAACGAAGTCCATTGTCGCGATCAGTGACGAATGTTGAATCCGGAATACCTAAGCTAGAAGCGTATTCAGAATCCCAAAACTCTACTGGTTGACTGAATGAACGTTGACCGTGCTGTTGAGGTGCGCCAAATCCGCTCAATGAAATCACGTGATTTTTAACGACTTTTTGGACTTTCAAATAATAGAAGCCACCTTGCGTCATTAATCCATCAACCCATCCATTTCCTTGTTTATACGATCCCGAGAACAGCACTCCCCAACCGTTTTTCAACGTACCCGATTTGTACGCGATTGATGTGCGAAGGAAATTTCCAGATCCGTATTCTTGTTGAACATTGATCGTGCGCTTTCCACCTGTTGACATGGTCAAAATGTTCATTGTACCACCTACCGAAGGCATTGCCAATTTCGTAGCGCCTAGACCACGTTGCAATTGAATTTGGGACGTAATTTGATCCAAGCCAAACCAGTTCGACCAATAAACGGCACCATTTTCCATGTCATTCACGGGTACCCCATCAATCATCACACCGACATTTCGTTGATCGAATCCACGAATGGTAATGCGCGCATCTCCATCGCCACCACCTTGTTGTGTCGCGTGGACACCAGGTTTTGAGTTCAAAATCATTGGCAGATCTTGAGAACCCAATTCTTCCCTAATTTCTCGTGTTCCAATGTTTGAAACTGCAACAGGTGTAACACGACCTTTAACGATATTCGCGGTGACCTCAACCTCTTCTTGATCCAAGGTTTTTTCTTCCGAAGCCAATTTGACAATCACAGCGGGTTTATCCACCTTCACTTGTTGTTTGATAGAGTCAATACCAGCACCACTCGCAATGAACGTATAACTTCCGTACGGGACATTTTCGAAAATAAACGTGCCATCTTCTTTCGTTCGGCTTCTCAACGAAACATTTGATGGCACAAGTTCAACTTTCACCTCAGGCATTGGTTGTCCATCAAAATTGGAGATTAAGACGCCCGAAACGGTAGCCACTTGCGCAGACGCACCAGAACTTAGGATGATCAACGCTATAAGAGCAACAATAGACTTCATGGGTAAATCGGCTTGTCACGAAAAGAGGTCGAATAAACCGACCTCTTTCATGTATTTATTATTGAGTAATTACTTGATAATAACGCGTTTCGTCACTTCTTCTCCCGCCTCATTCGTCAGCTTCACGAAGTAGACACCTCTTTTCGCTCCAAGATCGAATGAAAGAACCGCTTTCGAATTGTTTGAGATTTTCGAAACGATTTGTCCCAATGCGTTCACCACAACGATGTTTGAATAATCAGCGGCACCTTTAACGTAGAACTCACCGTTCGTTGGATTTGGATAAACCGAAACTTTAATTGGTTCAACGACATCATCTAACCCTACCACACAGTTACAATCGTGTGTTCCTAGGCTAAACCAGTTTCCATAAAGTGTACCTTCAATTTCAACGACTGCTGGTATTGAATCATACTCTGCTAAAGGATTGAAGAAAGAGATCACAGGATTTGTTTCACCTTTCAATACAGTTGGCTTGCGAATCAATGAGTGATCTTCTGTTACGATCACACCTGCTCCAGTATATGGGAAATCTGTTGACCATCCTGTTCCAGGATCTTCACCAATTTTACCAAAAATATCCACAACCACAGCAGATCCAACGCTCGCTATCGTACCTTTTGCTAAAACAACGGCATCGTTTCCATTCCAGTAGAATGCATTTGATGTGTTGTAAACAGGGCTAAAGAAACCATCTGCACGCGCTTGCAATGAATCCCAAATTGGTGCCTCTTGACCTGTCCCGTTTGGATCCAATTTCTCCAAAACAGCCACAAACACATCATATGGAGCAACTGTTCCAGACAATTGCACAGCATTTGAAGCTGTAGCTGATGTCGCACCGTTTGCGTATCGAACAACGATGTAATCGCTCAGATCAATCGCGGTTCCAGTTGGATTGTAAATTTCTAATGCTTTGTTGTTTGACCAACCTTCAACGTATTCTGAAATAAATAGTTCAGAGCAATCTTGCGCATGAGACAATGTTGCTAGGATCGTTCCAAAAAATAGTAATGTTCTTTTCATAGAAATTTGAATTATAATAGTTGTTTTATTTTGCTTCATGTAGACGATAAAATGAAGCCGAACGTTGGGTAGGAGCAGCAGATACAACGAATTGCAACATTTGCGAACATCCTCTTATTTGTGTGATCATCGGATCATTTATCACTGTTTATCAACTTTCGAGGTTTCCGCTCAGACGAGCTTCAAGGTGAACACGAAAGTAATTCACTGCAAAGATAGAACATTTTGATCGGGTCAACATTACAGAATTATTAACAAAACTAAATCTTTATTCATGGTAAAACGGTTAAGTGATTCTGCTAGTCGTCGTGAAGTCCAATTACATTTTATATTTTAGCCCTTTACTAACATTTAGATCATTAGAAACATGGTTTCAAAACAACTTCTTTCATTCCTTTTCATTGGATTCTCACTCGTTGCTTTCAGTCAGGAAATTACTGTCGAAAAAATCTGGCAGGAATATGCATTTTTCGGCAATTCCGTCGATGGTTTCCGCTCAATGAAAGATGGAAACTATTTTACAAAACAAACGGCAACTGGTTCGAAACAAGGCATCACAAAGCATTCGTTTACAGATGTGGAAGGATCAGGCGAAGTGCTAATACCAGCAAGTGTGCTCGCTAAAATTGAAATGGATGATTACGAATTCAATAGTGACGAGACCAAAGCATTACTTTCAACACAAACTACTAGTATTTATAGACGCAGTTATTCCGCTGTATACTATCTCTATGACTTAACAACTAAGTCGTTGCAACCTTTGGATGATGTGCGCCAGCCTCAAACCTTAGCCGAATACTCTCCGGATGGAACGAAGGTTTCTTACATTTTCGAGAACAATATATATGTTAAAGATATCGCCTCTGGAAAAGTGAAACAACTCACCAAAGACGGTGCACAAAACGCGATTATCAACGGCACAACAGATTGGGTGTATGAGGAGGAATTTGCAATCATCAAGGGATATGAATGGTCACCCGATAGCAAGTACATTGCGTTTTTACGTTTTGATGAATCCGCAGTACGTGAATTCTCGATGACGTATTATCAGGATTTGTACCCTGATTTATACACCTTCAAATACCCGAAAGCTGGAGAAGACAATTCAAAAGTGACAGCTCACATGATCGCTGCTAAGGGTGGGAAATCGACAAAAATCAACCTTGGAGGGTATGAATACATTCCACGATTGAAATGGTCGGGTTCCGCGAATCAATTGATCATTCAAACGATGAACAGGCATCAAAATCAACTGAATTATCATTTGGTGGATTTGACATCTGGAAAAATGTCCGTTAAATCAATCTACCAAGAAACATCGGATACCTATATTGATGTCGATAACAACTTGCTGATCCTCTCGGATGGAAAATCGATTTTGCGCACGAGTGAGACGAACGGTTACAACCATATTTATGCCTTAGGATTTGATGGGAAAACGCGCCAAATTACATCCGGAAATTGGGACGTGATCGAATTCTTAGGAATTGATGAAGTGAACAATGTGATTTATTATACTTCGGCTGAAGTAGGAGCCATCTACAAAGGCATTTATAAAATTGGTTTGGATGGTTCAAATAAACAACTCATTAGTTCCGAAACTGGGTACAATGACGCAGAATTTTCATCGGGAATGAAGTACTTTATCAAAACCTATTCTACGGCGAACTCACCTGAGGTGTATTCCCTTTGCGACAATACAGGTAAAGAAATTGCTGTTTTGGAAGACAATGCAGATCTGAGCGCGACACTTGCAAATTATACGATAGCTGCAAAAGAATTCGTCACTTTCAAAGGTCATAGCGAAGAACTAAATGGTTGGATGATTAAACCTGCGGATTTTGACCCAAGTAAAAAATATCCAGTCTACGTCGCAATTTACGGTGGGCCAGGAGCAAATACCGTGACAGATAGTTGGGATGCTGGCGACTACGCTTACCATCAATTACTCGCACAAAAAGGATATATCGTAGTGTCAGTGGATCCGCGCGGAACAATGTATCGCGGGGCAAAATTCAAAAAATCGACCTACCTCGAATTGGGGAAATTGGAAACAGAAGATTTTATTGCAGTTGCCAAAGAATTGCAGACCTATTCGTATGTTGAACCATCCCGCATTGGAATCATGGGTTGGAGTTACGGTGGATTTATGACCTCACTCGCGATGACAAAAGGCTCCGATTATTTCAAAATGGGAATTGCCGTTGCGCCTGTGACAAATTGGAGATACTACGACAATATTTATACGGAGCGATTCATGCGAACACCTGCTGAAAATGCGAATGGTTACGACCAAAATTCGCCCATCAATTTTGTGAGTCAACTGAAAGGGAAATACCTTTTGATTCATGGTTCGGGAGACGACAATGTGCACTATCAAAACACGATGGAGATGATCAATGCAATGGTTGCAGCCAACAAGCAATTCGACCTTTTTATCTATCCAAATAAGAATCATGGGATCTATGGTGGTAACACACGAAATCACCTATTTAATATGATGTTGGAGTACACATTAAAAAACCTTTAGTAATTTGACATTAATTTTGTGCAATCCGTTTGATTGTATGAGAATGAAGTATTACTTTAGGCGTCGAAGAAATTAACAACAACAAATCATCGTCAATCAGAATGAGCGAAATTGCTAAAATAGAGTTAGATGGTAACAGTTATGAGTTGCCGGTAATTGAAGGAACAGAAAACGAAAAGGGTATCGATATCAGCAGACTGCGCAGTGGCACAGGAGGTAGTTATATCACGTTAGATCCAGGTTACAAAAACACAGGAAGTACGACGAGTTCGATTACTTTCCTTGATGGAGAACTTGGAATTCTGCGTTACCGTGGTTATCCAATTGAACAATTGGCGGATAAAGCATCTTTTTTAGAAGTTGCTTACTTGTTGATTGAAGGTGAACTTCCAACGCAAGAACAATTAGATGCTTTCAAGGATAGCATTACCAAGCACACGTTGGTTCACGAAGACATGAAGCAGTTTTTTGAGGCGTATCCTCCAAAAGCGCATCCAATGGGTGTTTTGGCATCTATGGTTTGTTCACTATCGACATTTTATCCTGAATCGTTGGATCCAAATCGTGACGCTGCGGCGAAAAATTTGACCATTCACCGATTGATCGCGAAGTTGCCAACATTGGCTGCGTGGTCGCACAAAAATGCGATGCGTCATCCATTTATGTATCCAAAAAATGAATTGGATTATTGTGCAAATTTCTTGCACATGATGTTTGCAATGCCAACAGAAGATTACACGCCAGATCCAGTTATCGTGAGCGCATTGAATGTTTTGTTGATTCTTCATGCTGATCACGAGCAAAACTGTTCAGCATCGACTGTAAGAATGGTCGGTTCATCACACGCGAATCTCTATGCTTCGATTTCGGCAGGAATTTGTGCACTTTGGGGACCACTTCACGGTGGAGCCAACCAAGCAGTGATTGAAATGCTTGAAAAAATTGCAGAAGATGGCGATGTTGATAAATGGATCGCTAAAGCAAAAGATAAAGATGATCCATTCCGATTGATGGGATTTGGTCATAGAGTATATAAAAACTTCGATCCGCGAGCAAAAATCATCAAAAAAGCATGCGATGACGTACTTGCCAAAATGGGTGTGAACGATCCAATGTTGGACATTGCGAAGCAATTGGAAAAAGTGGCGTTGGAAGATGAATACTTCGTATCGCGTAACTTGTATCCAAATGTTGATTTCTATTCAGGAATCATCTACCGCGCAATTGGCATTCCAACTGAGATGTTTACCGTGATGTTCGCCCTTGGTCGCCTTCCAGGTTGGATTGCACAGTGGAAAGAAATGATGGAAAATGCGGAACCAATTGGTCGTCCGCGTCAAATTTACACAGGCGCTGTTGAACGTGATTACGTAAATATTGCGAGCCGTTAAAAAATCATTTAACTTATAAATTAAAAATCCCGACAGCGATGTTGGGATTTTTTTTTGATCAATACCGATGGCTGAGCGTAATCGAAGCCAGAGGTGTTTATGACTTCTTACTTCTACTGCGTTCAGTGTTTGTTATTCATTAATCTTTTTAATCTTTCCGTCCATATTTGTCAATCGCAGAACGATTCTTATATGTCTCGCGCGTAATTGCAGGCTTATCAGTCGGTTCTGACTTAGCTACTTGCTTTGGCACTTCATCAGTATCAATATCTCGATTTTTATCTTTCTCGGAAACGATTGGTTCCTTCGTGTACGATGATGCCGCAGGTTTCACCTCAACGTCCGCTTTTTTTGCTTTCGCAACGGGCTTCGCTTTGATCGGTTTTACAACCTCATCAACAGGTTTTTTTCCATATTTTGAAACAGCTGGCGCCGCTTTGACTTCATCAATCAATTCGTGAAGTGGAACGATTGGCGATTCTTGCTCAATCTTCACTATCAATGTTTTCTGCTCAATTGGTTTCTTTTCTAACGGTTTTTTCTCAAACGGTTTTCTTTCGAATGATGGCTTATCAAATGACTTTTTGTCAAATGACTTCTTCTTCTCGATTGGTTTCTTATCGAATTCTCTCTTATCTCCACTCTTTGCTCGGCTAATTGATTTCACCCAAGTCGAATCTTCGTTTTCCTTTCCTTGAAATTCTTCTTGTGGATCTTCCTCAACATCATTAGATCCAGCATCAGCATTCATGTATTTCCCCTTTTTAGAACCCTCATAGATACCGAATTTTCGGAAGGAGCACTCCAAATCGCCATTGAACACCTTGATTTTTCTGTCTGGTCTTAATCCAATGAACTTCATCGCATCGGTATTCGAAGAAAGCACCCAACAATCGAAACCCTTCATCGAATTTTTCATCCAATCGCCGAGTTCCGTATACAGTTCCTCGATGTTTTCCCCCATTCGTTCACCGTAAGGCGGATTCGAAATCATCACGCCAGGCCCTTCAATTTGCTTCAACTCTTGGAATGAATTCACGCTTGTTTCAATAAAACGTCCAACTGGAAGCCCACGGAAATTTCTGCGTGCTTTCGTGATCATGTCTGCACTCATGTCTGAGCCAATAATGCGACACGGCAGTTCTGTTACGCGTTTCGGTACAGCGTCTAAAATCTCTTCCCAGATTTCAGGTTGAAAATTCTTAAAGTTCTTGAATGCAAAATGGGTGCGCTCAAACTGTGGAGGAAGCCCCGCCGCCATCAATGCTGCTTCAATCAAGATCGTTCCCGAACCACAAAATGGATCAATAAACGTCGATTTTTTATCCCAGCCCGACATGCGGATCAGGCCAGCAGCAACCACTTCATTCAAGGGTGCCAATCCAACTGCCTCGCGGTAACCACGTTGAAACAAGGACAATCCGCTCGTATTCAATGAAATTGTTACATCCTTGTCATGAATATGCACGTCAAACATCACTTGTGGTGCTTTAACATTGACGTTGGGACGTTCATCAAATTCCTTCCGAAAACTATCTGCAATGGCGTCCTTAACCACCAAAAACGGGTATTGCGTATGGCGAAATAACTCAGAAAAAACAGCGCCTTTCACAGCAAATGATTTATCAACAGTGAAATAGCTGGTCCATTTGATTTTCATGCACCGTTCATATAAATCCTCTTCATTGCGAATCGTGAACTTTTTCACCTCCACTAAAACGGAGTTGGCACAGCGCACATGCAAATTCAAAAAATAAACGTCGCGCCAAGTTCCCTCAATGCGCACTGCACGATTGAGCAACTCAACCTGCGCAAAACCTAGCTCTTTCAACTCATCCGCTAACACTTCTTCCAATCCGAAAATCGTTTTTAACGTGATCCGCATCTTTCCTTCTTTCTGTTCCACTCCGAGCATATCCATTTTTCGTCTATTTTTGTACAAAAGAACGAATTTGATCACAAACCGTCGATACTTGATTCTGTTTTGTTTGCTCTTGGCTCAAATGAGTTGGGGACAACAAGAGAGAATTGGACTTGTCCTAAGTGGAGGAGGCGCAACTGGTTTGAGTCATATTGGCGTAATAAAAGCACTCGAAGAAAACGACATTCCCATCGACTACATCGCAGGAACGTCCGCAGGAGCCTTGGTTGGGAGCATGTATGCAATTGGATACAGCCCTGCAGAAATGGAGGCGTATGTTCTAAGTGAGGAGTTCCAAATGATGTCGTCTGGACAGCTTATGCCCGACCAACATTTTTTGTTTCGCGAGGACGATCCAAACAGTGGAATGTTTAGTTTTTCATTCTCCAAGGACAGCATTTTGCGTAAATCCTTGCCCACAAATTTCAATTCATCCGCCTTTTTAGATTTCGAAATGCTGAAAAATCTCGGAACCGTGAGCGCATCGATCGACAATTTTGATAGCCTTTTTGTTCCGTTTCGTTGTGTTGCCTCGGATATCGTGAACGAAGGAAGTGTGGTTTTTAAACATGGACACCTCAATGCGGCTGTGCGTGCCTCGATGACCTTCCCATTCTTCATTAAGCCCATTCATGTGAACAATACACTGTTGTTTGATGGTGGTTTATACAACAATTTTCCAGCGAATGTTATGTATTCCGATTTTGATCCAGACTACATTATCGGATCGAATGTCTCCTTCAACGAACCACCGCCCGAAGCAGACAATTTGATTGGCCAGTTGACACACATGTTGGTAACCAATTCCAATTTTACGTTGCCCTGTGAAGAAGGCGTGATTATCATTCCTGATACAGACGTATCTACGTTTAATTTTAGTGGTGTCAAACAAGCGATTCAAGATGGATACAACTCCACATTGAAAATCATTGATTCGCTAAAGCTTCACATTATCCGTCGTTCTGATCCCACCGAGCTTGCCGCAAATAGAGCTGCGTTTCGAGCTAAAATTGATCCCATTCAGGTGACTTCTGTTTCAACGCGAACTGAAAATGAAGAATTGCGCTACACACGACTTTCAATGATTCGATCCAAAAAGCAAGAAACGCTCGACATTGAAGAACTTGAAAAACGGTATTTTCGACTTTACGCTACCAATCAAGTCGATTTCATTTTTCCTCGATTCGAAACAAAAACGGATGGTACACACAACTTAGCATTGGATGTAAAAAAATCCAAAGACTTCAGAGTTGATGTTGGTGGGCACATATCCTCGCGACCCGTGAATACAGGCTACCTCGGTTTGACCTACCAAACAATGGGTAAAGTCGTCACGAAGTCGCACGTTGAATCCTACTTTGGTAAATTTTATGGCTCTGTGAAAGGTGATGTTACCATTGAATTTCCTGCGGTATTTCCATTGTCCGTAACTGGTTATTTCACGCTAAATCGCTGGGACTATTTCCGAAGTTTTGCGACCTTTTTTGAAGACGTGCATCCCTCATTTTTGGTTCAGAACGAAACCTATGGTGGATTGAAACTAAACCTGCCCTTTGGCAATACCGCAAAAGGAAGTATCGATGTACGCCTCTTTAGCCTTGAGGACGAATACTATCAAACCTTGTCCTTTTCACAGAGCGATACCGCCGACATAACGGGTTTTGACGGTTTTTCAGGAAGCTTTAGCGTTCAAAAAAACTCCTTGAATCGAAAACAATTTGCGTCCAGCGGTCATCTCTTAGAATTCAAATCTCGCTTCGTATATGGTTTAGAACATAGCGTACCCGGATCAACGTCCTATCAAAATTTTGATGTGATTCGGAATCATTCATGGATTAATCTCGATTTACTCTATCAAACCTTTGTATTGGATCGTCCGCATTTTCACCTAGGAATCAATGGACGTTTGGTGTTCAACAGTCAAAGTCTTTTCGCTAATTATACGGCAACGCTGCTTTCCATGACAGAATATTCACCCATTCCAGATGCTCAAACCTTCTTTTTACCTGAGTATCGATCTCCACAATTTGGAGGAATTGGGATCAACCTTATCACATCCATTCGAAAAAACATTGATTTTCGCGTAGACGGCTATTTTTACCAGCCTGTCGTGCAAGTCGTTTCAACAACAAACGGTTCCCTCGTGTTCTCTGATTATTTTGAGGGTGAAACATTTATGGCTTCCACATCCTTGATTTACCATAGTTTCTTGGGTCCCATTCGGGGCACGCTCAATTATTTCCCCAAACAGGTCAATCCTTTGTCGTTTCAAATTTCCTTCGGGTACGTGCTTTTCAATGAACGCGCGATTCGATAACTCGTCTTCATTCTCGTACTGACTTGATGGTTTTGAAGTACGATGAAACTGAAACCAACGGTCTAATCGGAGAATTGTATATTTGCGATCAATTAACAACGTGATGGAAAAAATTATTTGTGGAATTCAACAAATGGGAATAGGCGTTCCCGATGTGCAAGAAGTTTGGAAGTGGTACCGCACGTTTTTTGGTGCAAATGTGCGTGTTTTTGAAGAGGCGGCAGAAGCTCCTTTGATGATCCGATACACGGGCGATACTGTTCAATCGCGCACAGCAACCCTTGCGCTAAGCATGGACGGCGGTGGTGGTTTCGAAATTTGGCAGTTCACTTCGCGCAACACAGAAAAGGCAACATTCGAAATCCAATTGGGTGATTATGGATTGTATTCCTGTCGAATAAAATCGCGCGATGTCAAAGCAAGTTACAACTATTTCAAAGCACAAGGTGCCGACATACAAGGTGAATTATCGACGAGTCCAAATGGGAAGCCGAGCTTCTTCGTGAAAGATCCAAATGGAAATATTTTCCACGTGGTTGAAGGCGATGGCTGGTTTAGAGACACGGGGCATCCTTCAAAATGTGGAACAGTTGCAGGCTCCATGATTGGTGTGAGCGATATCGAACGTTCGTTGACGCTCTATCGTGATATTTTAGGTTACGAAACAGTGGAATACGATGAAACGGGAACATTTAATGATCTTACTGCCTTACCAGGCGGAAAAGGTCAATTTCGGCGCGTATTGCTGAGCCATAAAGAGTTGAGAAAAGGACCGTTTGCTCGATTGTTAGGACCAACAAAAATAGAACTCATTCAATCGCTTGATCGATCGGATTGCAAACGCATTTTCGAAAATCGATTTTGGGGAGATTGGGGATTTATTCACCTGTGCTTCGATATTCAAGGAATGGATGTCTTGCAAAAAGAATGCGAATCGAAAGGTTTTCCGTTCACGGTTGATAGCGCAGACACCTTCGATATGGGCGAAGCAGGCGGACGATTCTCGTACATTGAAGATCCCGATGGTGCGTGGATTGAGTTCGTGGAAACCCATAAAGTCCCGATTATGAAAAAATTGGGCTGGTACATTCATCTCAAAAACAGAAAGCCAGGGAAACATTTGCCGAACTGGATGCTTCGCGCGATGGGAATGAATAAAGTAAAAGATTAGCTTGATTCACCTGTCTCAACGACTGTTTCATCTGTTGTTTTGAGCAATTAAAAAAACTTGTCCTTCTTTCATAATTTCCTATCTTTGGAAGATACTTTATCGAACATGAAAAAATACATCTCCGGAATTCTCCTCCTTACCGCATTACTCTCTTTTCAATCCTGTGAAGAAGATGTTGATCTCATCGGCGAATTCGAAGAAACGGCTGTTGTCTATGGTCTTCTTGATCAAGCGGATTCCATTCACATGGTGAAAATTACACGCGCTTTTATCGGTCCTGGAAACTCAATCGAAATTGCAGCAATTCCGGATTCAAATTATTTTGAAAACGTAACGGCAACGGTGAAAGAATATGTGAACGATGTATTACAGCGTACATGGATATTGGACGATACAATCGTAACGAACAAGGATGAAAATGGAATTTTCTATGCGCCAGAACAAAAACTGTACTACTTTGAAACCTCGCCATCATCGCCATTACTTGGCACCGCCGTATACCGATTACACATTGATATAAACAATGGAGAGTTTGAGGTAGACGGAGAGACGGAACTCGTTACGGGAATGACATGTAACGCATCTTCACAAACGTTCAGCTACAAATTTGCAGAAAATCCAGGCGAATACCGATCAACTACCATGACGGTTGGCACTGGAAATGCACGTCAGGTGAATACCACAATGACAACCAATTATACGGATTGGA
The DNA here is from genome assembly GCA_041303175.1 of Crocinitomicaceae bacterium. Taxonomy (GTDB): domain Bacteria; phylum Bacteroidota; class Bacteroidia; order Flavobacteriales_D; family Crocinitomicaceae; genus UBA4466. The sequence continues at coordinate 18,527 of JBFYPU010000087.1, forward strand.
CAGGTTCAAGTACTGTATTCAAATCATTTGATTGGACAATTGGTGAAACGGAAACGCAACCCAACTCAAATGTTACTTTCACAGCAAACGGTGAAACCTTCTACAATTTGATGCGCTCAGCTTGCCAATTGGGTAGCGCAGGGGTAACTCGACGCACCTTTCGTTCATTCGATATCGTTGTCACTGGTGGTTCCGAAGAATTATACAATTACATCTTGGTGAATAAACCTAGCAGCTCTTTGGCGCAAAGCAAACCAACATACACAAATTTGACTGCGACAAATGATCATGAAGTGATCGGTATTTTCTCATCTCGACAAACATTGCGCATCAATAAACAATTCTTCGTTGGTACTCAAGCTTATATTCGGGCTATCGATAAGAAATCAACACAAGAATTGTGTCAAGGCTCAATTGTAGGACCATACTTGTTTTGCAGTAATCACCCTGCGGATAACGTCCTTGGCCAAGAGGAAGCGTACGCGTGTGATTAATTCCCTGTAAACGGCATCGTTTCGGTGCATGAATAGTTCTTCAATCTTAAATTTTGTTGTTAACTTTGGTCTATGACCGAACGGAAGACCCTTTTTGTCGATGTCATTTTACCAGTTCCAATCAGAAATGAATTCACGTACCGTGTTCCATTCGAACTGAATGATGCCGTATTTAATGGCGCGAGGGTCGTTGTACCTTTCGGTCGAAACAAACTAAACACGGGAATTATCACCCGCATCCACGAAGAAATTCCACAAGCGTATCAAGCCAAATACATTGAGTTTATCTTGGACGATCGTCCCATCATTACACCCAAACAATACACATTTTGGAAATGGATATCGAACTACTACATGGCACCTATTGGCGATGTGATGAATGCCGCACTTCCATCTAATTTCAAATTGGCGAGCGAAACAGTGGTGGTCTTGCACCCCGATTATACGATCGATGAAAAATTTTTAACCGAACGTGAGCACGAGATTGTTTTGGCACTTGAACTGCGCGAAAAAATGGATCTCAAAGAAATCGCAGAACATGTCGGGATCAAAACGATTCAACCCATTGTGAAATCGCTTTTAGAGAAAAAAGCGATCATGTCGCTGGAAGAACTCAATGATAAATTCGTTCCAAAAACTGCGATATTTGTTCGTCTCAGCGAATACTATTGCAACGAAGATGCCATTTCATCCTTCATCGCAGAAATTGAACAAACAAAAAGTAAGGAAAAACAACTGCACGCGCTCCTATCGATTTTGCATTATGGTAAATTGGTGAATGGAAAAATGACGCCTATTCTTCGAAAAACACTTTTGGACGAAGAAATATCACAATCATCGTTGAATACGCTCGAGCAAAATGGCATTATCCTCCAAGAGAGGTTTGAGATTTCACGCTTCGCGGCACAGACAGATGAAGGTGATTCGTTCAAAGCACTGACGGATGCGCAGCAGCGCTCGTTAGAAGAAATTCATATTGGATTCGAAGAAAAAAAAGTTGTCTTGCTCCACGGCGTGACGGGTTCAGGAAAAACTGAAGTCTATGTTCAACTCATCCAGGAACAGCTTGATTTGGGTAAACAAGTCTTGTTTCTCCTGCCAGAAATTGCGCTCACCACACAATTGATTCAACGCTTATCTCTGTATTTTGGCGAACAAATTGGGGTATATCACTCAAAATTCAACCAAAACGAGCGCGTCGAAATTTGGAACCATGTACTTAACAATGATCCCAACCGCTACCGAATTGTGCTGGGTGCGCGATCTTCCATTTTCCTCCCTTTCCAAGATTTAGGGTTGATCATTGTGGACGAAGAACATGAATCAAGTTTCAAGCAATACGATCCATCTCCGCGCTACAACGCCCGTGATTGCGCGATTGTGTTAGGAAATCTCCACGACGCAAGCATCCTTTTGGGCTCGGCAACGCCGGCTATAGAAAGTTATTACAACGCCGTAACGGGAAAATATCACCTAGTAGAATTGATGGAACGGTTTGGAGCGCTCCAAATGCCTGAAATTTTATGTGCCGACTTGCGCAAAGAACGGAGGAATCAAAGCATGCAATCAGATTTCACGTCCTTTTTGATGGAACACATTCAAGAGGCACTAAATTTGAAGGAACAAGTAATTTTGTTTCAAAACCGACGCGGTTATACGCCATTGTGGATGTGTGAAATTTGCAATTGGACGCCGACGTGTAAAAGCTGCGATGTTTCTTTGACCTACCATAAATTGAGCAATCAGTTGAAATGTCACTACTGCGGTTACTCGACGCCACCCATTGGATCGTGTTCATCCTGTGGAAGTAACCGACTAAAAATGCTTGGTTTTGGTACCGAAAAAATTGAAGACGATCTGGGCGTTTTTTACCCGAATCACATGATTAAACGTTTGGATTTGGACACAACACGCTCCAAGAATGCGTATGCTGAAATTTTGAATGAGTTTGCAGCTGGCGCAATCGATGTGTTGATTGGAACGCAAATGGTTTCGAAGGGCTTGGATTTTGAAAACGTGAATTTGGTGGGGATTTTGGATGCTGACATGATGTTGAAACGAGCGGATTTCCGCGCTTTTGAGCGGTCGTTTCAATTGATGACTCAGGTAGCTGGTCGAGCTGGACGTCGAAAAAAACGGGGTAAAGTGATCATTCAAACCGGGGATCCAGATCATTGGGTCATTCAAAAAGTGATCGCTCACGATTATATTGGATTTTACACGAGCGAGATCATGGAACGAAAGAACTATTTCTATCCGCCTTTCTACAAACTCATCGAAATCACCTTAAAACACAAGGATGAAAACACCTTAAATCTTGCAGCAAGTGATTTATCCGATGCGATGCGCGCAGTATTCAAGGAGCGGGTCCTAGGACCAGAATTTCCAGTTATACGGCGAACGCACAACTTGTTCATTAAGCGCATCACGCTGAAAATTGAACGCAGTGCAAACGATAAAAAGGTGAAAGAGCGCCTTCAAGAAATGATCGACCACTTCTATACATCCGCTTCATACAAGACCGTTCGCGTGAACGTAAACGTCGATCCGAGTTAACCCAAATACGTTTGAAGCGTTCTACTTCGAGACGTGTGTTTGAGTCGACGAATGGCTTTTTCTTTGATTTGTCGAACGCGCTCGCGGGTTAATTCAAATTGTTCTCCAATTTCTTCGAGTGTTAACGGACTAATTCCGTTCAAGCCAAAATAGAGACGAACCACTTCGCCTTCACGCATCGTCAGTGTGGATAAAGACCGTTCAATGTCTTTTCGCAGGGATTCGATGACCAAATTTTTCTCTGGACCAGGCAAAGCATCGTTGGGCAAAACGTCATACATCGACGAAGATGAATCATCACCATCCACTAATGGCGCATCCATTGATACATGGCGACCATTGTTCCCAATGGATTGTCGTACATCCTCCACCGAACAATCTAAAAATTCTGCCATTTCCTCCGCTGAAGGTGGACGTTCTAAACGTTGTTCCAATTCTGAAAACGCACGGTTGATCCTGTTGATGGTCCCAATTTTATTGAGTGGAAGTCGTACAATGCGCGCTTGCTCTGCCAACGCCTGCAAAATGGATTGTCGAATCCACCATACGGCGTATGAAATAAACTTGAATCCACGGGTTTCATCGAAACGTTCAGCCGCTTTGATTAAACCCACATTCCCTTCATTGATAAGATCAGGAAGCGACATTCCTTGATTTTGATACTGTTTTGCAACAGAAACCACAAAACGCAAATTTGCCTTCGTTAAACGTTCCAACGCCGCCTTATCTCCCTGTCTAATTCTACGCGCCAAGTCAACTTCTTCCTCGGCAGTAATCAAATCTACACGACCAATTTCTTGCAAATACTTGTCCAAGGACGCTGTTTCGCGATTGGTAACTTGTTTGGTGATCTTTAGTTGTCTCATTATCACTAATTGATTAGTTCTTATTCTATAAACGTTTGAAAGTGAAATTGGTTGGAGCTATTCACTCAATGAACGCTACCGAATGAACATTGATACACCAATTTGGATACAAAACAGGAATTTCAGTGAATATTCGTCGTGTTACCGCTTCGATCGCTATTTTTGCACTATGAAAATTGTCATGGTATGCCTCGGAAACATTTGCAGATCGCCGCTTGCGGATGGCTTGTTGCGCAAAAAAGTGGCTGAAGCAGGCTTGGCAGTTGAGGTTGATTCCGCGGGAACATCCGCACATCACGTGGGGGACGCGCCCGATTCGCGCATGCGTGCAACGGCAAAATCATTCGGAACGCCCATTGATGACCTCCGCGCACGGCAATTTGTGGTGGAAGATTTTGATCGATTCGACCGCATTTACGTGATGGACAAAAGCAACCGCAACAATGTGTTGGCCTTGGCGAGAACGCAAGCCGATGCCGATAAAGTGGATTTGATCCTCAACCTTTCACATCCGGGGAAAGACCTCGAAGTGCCCGACCCATACTACGGCGGCGATGAAGGCTTTATTGAGGTGTACGAATTATTGGATGAGGCGACGGACGTTCTCATGAACGAATTACAGAAATAGACTATGCAAAAAGGACTGATAGGTACAATTTATATGATCCCAACGACCTTGGGAGGCGAAGTGGTGAACGATGTGATTCCCGCGAACGTGCAAGCTATCGCGACGTCCCTGCGCCATTTCATTGTGGAGAGCACGAAAAATGCCCGCCGCTTCTTGCGTAAAATGGACCGTGAATTCCCCATCGACGATTGCGTATTCCACGAAATCAACAAGAAAACAGACGTCGGCTCCATCTTCTTCTTCATCAAACCGGCCTTGGAAGGTCACAGCATTGGCGTGATCTCAGATGCAGGTTGTCCAGGAATTGCCGACCCAGGCGCTGCGATCGTAAGTCTCGCGCACGAAAACAACATTCCCGTTCAACCGCTTGTTGGGCCCTCCTCCATCCTACTCACCATCATGGGAAGTGGATTTTCCGGACAAAATTTCGCCTTCAGCGGCTACCTACCCAAAGACCGAAAAGATCGAATTCGCGCCCTCAAAAACTTTGAAGCAGATACTTATCGAAATGGAACGACGCATGTGTTTATGGACACACCGTTTCGGAACATGAATGTTTTGGATGATCTTTTGAACGAACTTGCCGATACCACCATGGTTTGCATTGCGATGAATTTGACCTTGCCAAGCGAATATATGCGTACGTTACCCGTGAAAGAATGGCGCGAAAAGGCTTATGATTTGGGAAAAAACCCGACGATGTTTGCAATTGGGAAAAAACAATAGGAAATCCGTTCAAATTTCTATCTTGTAGGAGTAAACTTCCTCGAATGAAAATTTTCAGTCTACTTATCATGTGCTTCCCACTGTCCCTTTTTGGGCAAAACGAAGTGATTTTACCGACCCTTGATTCGGATCAAACTGAAACCTATTCCATCGAATTGATCGAATGCGCGAATGGAAATTGGATTGGCGTTCACAACCGTGGATTACACTATTTTAATCAACACACAGACGGTTCAAATTCATTTTGGGTGCTGAATAATGATCAACCAGCTTTCAAATTTGCTGCTCCATCCGAAGAATTGGCAATCAATCTCGTCGATAATTTTACGGGATTTGATGAAACCGGGGCTGAATTTCAAATCGTGCATCAAACAGATCTCAACTCAGATGGATTGCTTGATCTGATCGTTTATGTCAGCCAAAGTCGCGAATTGAGTTGGTGTGAGCGTGTGGCTCTTGGGAAATACAAACAACCTGTGCTCTTGCATGACTTGATGAGTCTCCCGACAACTATCGGGACTGACTCTTGGATCAATTTTTTCGTGCAAAAAGAATTTTTCATTTTTCAATCACGAGAAACTGTCGGAATGATCAATTTAAACGCACCGCAGACGGATTTTCATTTCAAAACATCCAAAAAGCTAGCGGATGGGGTGCTCGAAGGAATTGCCGACATGAACAATAATGGTACGAGCGATTTTCTCTTGAATTTCTCTTCAGAGGGACTTGCGATCATTGAACACGGCACATCGCCTGAGTTGAATGAAAATGAATTCATTCAAACCAATGTAATCTGCGAAGGTCAGGCTTATTTTATGGACGTCAACAACGACCATCACGTGGACGTTTTGACTACTGATGCCCAACCAATTCAACTTTACTATTCGAAAGGAAATGGTCAATTCGACGAACCGATTGCGTCACGTCTTCTGAAAGGGATCAGCAAGCGCATCGAGGGCTTACACCTTCTGGATTTCGATGCGGATGGAGATAACGACAGCGATTTGCTCTTGTATGGGCAATACCTGTTCCTGCTAGAAAACACCGGAAAGGATAATTTCTCGCCACATCGAATCGGTCAACCGCCCTACGATCCACATAGTATTTCGCTGGCGGATCTAGAGAACGACGGTGATTTGGACATCATCCTCAACTCGCACGAAGGAATCTCTCTTTTCTACAACGAACGAGGAAGATTTAAGGAATCAGACCTATTGAAGGTTGGCGGATATTTAGACATCTTTTATCACGTTGATTTGGATCAAGATGGTGATAAAGATTTCTTATATGCTCATGAATGGCAAATGTATTGGTCTGAAAATGGATCAAATGGTTTTCAATCTCCTCGCATTTTTGATTTTCTTTCGATCAAACCATAGGGCCAAATTGTATGATTTGGTCACAATAACGCGTTATTTCATTCCACGTCGCTTCTTAATCGCTTCGTAGGATTCTTGAATTTTCTGGAATTTCTCTTTGGCGCCTTTTTGAAACTCTTCTCCCATTGACGCAACCTTGTCGGGGTGAAATTTGATGGCCATTTGACGGTAGGCTTTTTTGACTTCGTCGTCGGTAGCTGCTTCTGTTAGACCGAGTACAGCGTAGTCGGAGTTGACGTTGCGGTAGAACATGTTCTTCACGCTTTCAAAGTCGACGCTAGAAACGCCCATCATGTCCGCAATGTTTTTGATGGTGCTCATCTCAATTTCGGAGACATCGCCATCGGCTTTTGCAATTCCAAAAAGATAATGGAGTAATTGAACGCGCACTTCTGGCTGCATTCTCATCCGAATATCTTGGCAAATTTGTGCGAGTGGAATTTCTCCCGAATCAATGAAGCGCTTGAGCGTTTGCAGATGTTGTTGGTTGAATTGCGGTCCAAATTGTTGCGCAAAAAAGGCTTTTACGTAGTCCAATTCGGCGCGGATCACTTTTCCGTCGGCTTTCATGACGGCTGCGGAGAGCGCAATCAGCATGGTGGGAACGTCACTCGAGGTGGAGCGCTGTTGGTAATACTTAAAAAGGTCTTCGGTAGTGAATCTTCCTCCACCATTTCCACCTCCCTGTGCTTGAAACTGCGCTTTCAGGTTTTGATAATTATCAATTCCAGAACCGATGATGAATCCAAGCACGCCGCCCCAAAAACTTCGGAACACAAAATAACCTCCTACCGCTAAAATGAACTTAAACAAATCCTTCTTTTTTAAAATGAAAGCGGGCGAACACTGTCCGCCCGCTTGCAAAAATAACTAAATTACACCAACTCGATACTCCGCTCAATGAAAGCATTCAAGGCTTCACCCTTCAACATTCCTTGCGAAAGCAATGCAATATCTGTCAGTTGTTTTACTTTTCGCTCCTGCGATTTCTTCGTTTTTGTACCCAATACATCCCCAATTTTGGCGTGATTCGCGTTCACAACAACGTTGTACATTTCTGGAAACGCACCATAAAATCCGCCGCCGCCCATTGCTTGCTGCTCCTTCATACGACGAATGAACTCAGGTTGCGTGATGATGATCGGTGCATCGCTGGAATCCATGCTTTCAAATTGAACGCTGAATTTTTGCTTGTCCAACACTTCTTCAAACATCGGTTTCAAGGAATCTTCTTCCTCTTTAGATAATTTCGATGGGATTTCTTGATCTTTTTGGATCAATTTATCCAAGGTGTCGGCATCCACTCGAGCGAAGGAAACATTCTCAATATCTTGTTCCATTTTGCTAATCCAGTGCGGTGCCAAGGGTCCATCAATGTGCAAGACATCGTAGCCACGGCCTTTCGCTTTTTGCACAAAACCGTACTGCTCTTCAGGATTGTTGGAGTATAAAATCACCACTTTTTCATCCTTGTTCGTTTGAAGCGCGCTGATTTTCTCTTTGTATTCTTCGATGGTGAAATATGCCCCGTCGGTGTTTTTAACAAGTACGAAACCTTTTGCTTTGTCGGCAAATTTATCATCGGATAGCATTCCATACTGCACGAACAAGCTCAAATCACCCCATTTTTCTTCAAAATCTTTCCGATCTTTCTTGAACATTTCACCGAGTTTATCGGCTACTTTTTTAGTGATGTGCGCCGAAATTTTCTTCACATTTCCATCGCTTTGCAAATAGGAGCGCGAAACGTTTAAGGGAATATCTGGCGAATCAATCACACCGTGCAACAAGGTCAAAAATTCGGGAACAATTTGCTCTACGCTGTCGGTGATAAATACTTGATTGGAGTATAAATTGATCTTATTTTTCTGAATTTCAACATTTTCTTTGATGCGTGGGAAGTACAGAATCCCGGTCAAATTGAACGGATAATCAACGTTTAAATGAATGTGGAAAAGCGGACTTTCCATCGACATTGGATACAATTCTCGGTAAAAAGTATTGTAATCGTCTGTTGTTAAATCAGCTGGTGCTTTTGTCCAAGCTGGCGCAACGTTGTTCACTTGATTCGGCACATCCACCGCTACTCGTTTTACCTTGCCATTGTCATCTTTCTCACCTTTCGGATCATCGATGTATTCGGTTTTGGTTCCAAAAATGACCGGATGAGGCAAAAACTTGCAGTACTTATCAAGGATTCCTTGAATTCTCGTTTTCTCCAAAAATTCCTTGGATTCGTCAGAAATAAACAAAACGATGTCGGTTCCGCGGTCTTCTTTTTCGATGTCGATGATGGTGTAATCAGGCGAGCCGTTGCTCTCCCATTGAACGGCTTGAGCGCCATCGTGCCGAGATAGTGTGCGTATTTGAACGCGATCTGCAACCATAAATGCAGAATAAAATCCAAGTCCGAAATGACCGATAATCTGCTCAGCACCCTCGGTTCCTTTATATTTTTGCACGAATTCTTCGGCACCAGAAAAGGCAATTTGGTTGATGTACTTATCAATCTCCTCAGAAGTCATTCCAATCCCGCGATCGCGAATGGTAAGCGTCTTTTCTATCGGATCCAAAATTACATCCACCTTCAAATCACCCAATTCTCCCTTAAACTCACCGTTCGAGGACAAAAATTTGATTTTTTGCGTTGCATCCACTGCATTCGAAACCAATTCACGAAGGAAAATTTCATGATCCGAATACAAGAATTTTTTAATGATGGGGAAAATGTTTTCCGTTTGTACATTAATTTGACCAGTTTTCATTTATCGTGTGTTTGTTAATTTGGTTTGAAACTGTCAATCTCTATGCCATCGAGTAAATTCTGACAAAGTGTCGCATCCCACAAGACAGGTGTTCTGCAATGATTGACAAGATGACACGCCTTCACCAAGCACCGATTTGAGACAATTTATCTCTACATTTGTCAATCAGATGGAAATCGTGCTCAATATTCTGTTTTTTGGCATACTCGTACTTGCGATTCGCTTTTCCTCGTGGAATAAGAAAATGGGACTGAAACCATGGATTCTTCCGCTTTCCTTTGTCCTGAAATGTGGAGTTGGATTGATTTTCTTGCAATTTTATGTCTTCCAGCACAAAGACGCACATTTACATACCGACGCGGGTGCCTTCTTCCATGAATCAAAAATCCTGAATTCGGTTTACGATGAATCGCCTTACGACTACGTTAAATTGATGTCCGGATTTGGTGCCACGGAATCACTTTCGGAAAAACACTTAGGCGCAACGAATCATTGGGACTCAGGAAAGCAAGCCATTTTCAACGACAACAGAAACATCATACGCGTCCATGCCGTTCTGCATTACATCTCCTTCGGATCGATTATAGTGCACATGCTCTTTTTTAGTTTGCTGTCTATTTTCGGCGTTGTGCTGCTCTTTCTTTCGCTTCGTGCACATTCAGCGTTGAAACCGTGGGTCATTTTTACGATGCTTCTGCTCTTTCCCAATCTGCTTTTTTGGTCGTCAGGAATATTGAAAGAACCCTTCATCCTTTTTGGAATTGGTGCGCTCGCCTATGGATTGACCCGCCCAATCTGGAATTTTAACCGCGCCATTTTTATCCTTCTAGGCTTGATCGCGTTACTGTGTTTCAAACCCTACATTTTGATGGCACTCGTACTAGCAGCATCCGTATACTTGATATATGTAATCGTTCCGAAGTTCAAACTCGCAACCACGCTAATCATTCCGATTGCACTTGTTGGATTGTTCGTGCTACTTTTCCCTCAAACGGTTCAAAAAGGAACGCATATTTTGTCGCGAAAACAATTCGATTTTTCAAATGTAGGTCGAGGTGGAATGCACGTTCGCTCAGAACCTGATTCCGTTTTTTATTACTTCGCACCTGAACAGTATAAAAATTTGACCATTTCGGGTGATTCAATTTGGTTGAACACAGAAATCGACGCGTGGAAGGTAAAACTCGGTGATCTCATTCCACCTGTCCCGATTCACGTAAAACCAAACGAACACGCTTGGCTGCTTCATTTCGATCAACCTCGTGCAAACAGTTTTATTGAAATTGCGCCGATTGAAGACGACCCAATCCGATTGCTAATTACGGCACCAGCTGCGATCATCAATGCTTTATTTCGCCCGATACCAACTGATCCAGGAGGAAAACTCAAATTTTTGGTCTTTTTTGAAACCGTTCTTCTGTTTGGATTGATTTTTTGGACTTTACTTCGGCACAGAGTACTTTCCACAAAAGAACGTGGGTTCATCCTTTCAGCGATTGCGTTTTGTCTCCTTCTATCCGTTCTGATTGGCTGGACAACCCCTGTTTTGGGTGCCATTCATCGCTATCGTTTTCCCATTCAACTCGCGTTGTTGTGCGCTGTGATTGTTGCATGGAAACCAAACTTTCGAAAAATAACCTTATGAAAAAACCCTTTGTATTGATCACCGGCGCAACGTCTGGATTTGGAAAAGCTTGTGCTGAACGCTTCGCAAAAGAAGGATATTCCCTCGTCATCACAGGACGCCGAAACGAACGCTTGCTGGAATTGGCGGCGGCAATCATCAAAGAAAACGCAGTGGAAGTCGTCACCATGAACTTTGATGTTCGCAACGAATCGGACGTACAATCTGCCATTTCGTCCCTTCCTGAACACGTAAAAACGAACTTGTCGATTTTGATCAACAACGCAGGATTGGCTGTTGGGCGCGGCCCGATTGATGAGGGGATGTCAGACGATTGGAACCGCATGATCGACACGAACGTGAAAGGTTTGTTGTACGTTTCACGAGCTGTCATTCCTTTGTTAAAAGCGTTTGATGGTCACCGTCAAATCATCAATATTGCGAGCATTGCTGGGAAAGAAGTCTACCCCGGAGGAAACGTGTATTGTGCATCCAAACATGCCGTTGATGCCCTTTCGCAAGCCATGCGCATGGATCTATTACCCCATCGAATTAAAGTGACCAACATTGCTCCTGGTGCTGCAGAAACGGAATTTTCCCTCGTACGATTCAAAGGAGATCAACAAACTGCCGATTCCATTTACGACGGATTCGATCCATTGTTGGCGGAAGATATTGCTGAAACGGCACTTTTTGTGGCAACGCGACCCGCGCACGTGAACATCAACGACTTGGTGATCATGGCAACGGCTCAGGCGAGTGCTGCTGTTCTGTTCCGCGATTAATGTCCGAATCTTCTACTTTTTGCTTCGCCTTTTCGCGGGAATAACGCACATACGCGTCCAACACTTCATTTATCGAGCCATAGGTTCTCCCACGAATTGAAAGCATTTGTTCCTCATTCATCCACTTTACTTTTGTAATTCCTTCTTCGATTTGTGGCGTCACATCTCGTGGACCCGCATACGTCATCATATACCAATCCGTGCGTTTGAGCGCCCATTCGCCTCTTAGCTTCATCGTATGATAGGTGACAACAAGGTGCTCGACGATTTCATGCCCTTCAATGCCACATTCTTCCGCAACTTCACGAATTGCAGCCTCATCTTTCGGTTCTTTTTTATTGATTTTTCCCTTTGGAATGTCCCACAAACCTTTCCGTTTGATCAACAAAAATTTCTTTTTTCGTTGCACCAACCCTCCAGCTGCTTTAATCTTAATGAAGTCTGCAAATGATTCCTTGAATGTTGTTTTTGGATCCTCGCAAATGATCTGCAGTGGTGTGTCCACTGTGACTTCCGTTTGAAGTAGCTGACGAATTCCCATTCGAAATGAGACAATCTCTTCCGCTCTTATGGACGGATAATTTTTTACTTCATCTTTCGCCTCGATGAAAATTACTGGTTTATGATCAACAAATACTTTGTACATTTGCGCCCATGATTTTTAACGATGATAAGGCCCTAAAAGTAGCAGAATTTTTGCTACAAGTCAAAGCGGTGAAATTACAGCCGCACAATCCGTTTACATGGGCATCCGGAATTAAGTCTCCAATTTATTGCGACAATCGCGTAACACTCTCATATCCAAATATTCGCACATTCATTCGACAAGGGTATGCGGATATGGTTCTCGATTCTTTTGGAAAACCGGATCTTATTGCGGGAGTGGCGACAGGTGGAATTGCTCAAGGTGCATTGGTGGCTCAAGAATTGGGACTCCCATTTATCTATATTCGAAGTGAAGCAAAAAAACATGGAATGGGCAATCAGATTGAAGGACATTTCGAAAAAGGTCAGTCAGTCGTAGTCATTGAAGACCTCATTTCCACAGGGGGAAGCAGTTTAAAAGCGGTTGAAGCACTTCGCGAAGCAGAATTGGACGTGAAAGGTTTGGTTGCGATCTTCACATACGGATTCCAAGAAGCAGAAGATAATTTTACAAACGCACATTGTCCATACCGTACGCTAACGAATTACTCGATTCTTTTAGATCACGCCAAATCGGCAAATTTGATTTCAGAGGAGGATGTTGCATCGCTACTCGAGTGGAAAGCTGATCCTAAATCGTGGAAACTTTAAGGTATGAAAATCAACAGTGAAACCGTTCTCGTTTCTGCTACACAGAAAGAAGTCTTTGATTTCTTGAAGGATGCCAATAACATTTTGCACCTATTGCCGCAAGATAAAATTACCGATTTCAAGGCCACGGTAGATCAATGTTCGTTCAAAGTTCAAGGTGGTGTGATCATTTCTTTAGTACACGATGGCGAAGAAGGAATGCATAAATTGTACATGAAATCAGGCGAAAAATCACCCTTTCCATTTCGTTTGACCATACACACTGTGCAACAAGGTGAAGATACGAAAGGTCAAATCGAATTCGACGGTGAAGTGAACATGTTTCTAAAAATGATGGTTGAAAAACCGCTCACGAATCTCTTCAACTACATGTCCAATAAGTTGCAAGAGCGCTTTGCCAACTAAGCATTAAAGAAAAACGATTTCCTTCACATCGTACGTTTGCGGAATGTCATCCTTGAGGACAATCAGTCTACCCGATTGCTCAATTCCAACAATTTTCCCGTCAAACGTTCCCGACTCGTCGCGGTAGGTTCGAACTTCGTTCAATTGATACAAATGTGCTAAATACAAGGCATTCAACTGTTCTGGGTGAATTGAAAACTGCTCGTAAACCGCATTGAACGACTCAATAAACGAGAAAAGCACATCTCTTGTTGGAACAAAATTCCCAGTCTCGAGCTTTATACTTGTCGCGTTCAACGATCCAAATTCTGTTTGATTCACATTCAATCCAATGCCAATGATCGAGCGAATTCCACGCGACTGAGAAACACTATTCTCGATGAGTACTCCAGAAATTTTTCGCCCGTTCACCCAAATATCATTCGGCCATTTTACTTGGGCAAAAATATCCATTTTACTTAACAACGCTGTCAAAGAAAGTGCAACCACTTTCGACAGATCAAACTGATTTTCTACTGACAGATTGACGTCTTCCAAATAGATGCTAAACGTGAGGTTTTTCCCAGCTTCTGTCAACCATTCAGCCCCTCTCTGACCTTTTCCTGCGAATTGCTCATCTGCCAAAATTACCGTTCCAGATGACAATCCCCCTGTTTTTAGCAGATTGGCAGTATAATTGTTCGTTGAATCCACAGATTCCAATTGAATCAATTTTTGTCCGATTCGCATACTGATTTTTTAACAAGTTAGAGGGCGCAAATGTACGGCTTTATTGATTTTAAAGGTTAGATTTGTAAGGATATAGAACAACTAAATGAGCAAAGAAATTCAAGACAACGACTCCCAAATCCTCTGTGATACGATTGTAGAAGGAATGCAAGAAAACAAAGCCAAGGACATTGTGGTGCTGGACTTACGGGAAATCAGCAGCGCAGTTTGTGACTTCTTCGTGATTTGCACAGGAGATTCCAGTACTCAAGTGGATGGGATCAGCTCTTCCGTTGTTCGGCACACACGTAAAATGTTATCAGAGCGACCATGGACCATTGAAGGGAAAAACAATTCCGAATGGGTGCTTATGGATTACGTGAACGTAGTTGCCCATGTTTTTTACCATGAAACACGCAGTTTTTACGATCTGGAAGACCTTTGGGCGGATGCCAAACGAACAGATATTCCAAACTTGAACTAAACAAGATAATGACAGAACAAAATTCTAATAACGAGAAAAAGAAAAGTCCGTTTTCGGTCTACTGGATTTACGCGATCATCGGGGTTGCGTTAATTGCGATTCAACTTTATTCCTCCGCGGGAGGATCCGCAGAAATTCAAAGTACCAATACCTTTTTCAAAATCGCAGAAAAAGGTGGCCTTCAAAATGTGGTAATCGTGAACCGTGTACGTGTCGATTTTCAACTGAATGAGGCAGGGGAAAAATATATCGCCATGGAGAAATCAAGCGATTTCAACACGATATCAAAAGCCCTGAAACAGAACAAGGGGATCCGCTCTGCAAAGGTGATTTTCTCGATGAAAATCGGTGAATTGGGGCATTTTGAAAACCTCATCAAAGAGCACAACGAAATGTTGAAGGCGGAAAAATCAGAAATTAGGCCACTAACTTATGGCTATGCCGATGAACCGAACTACTTGAGTGGGATTTTAGGATTCCTTTTACCAATCCTTATTATCCTTGCAATATGGCTGTTCGTGATGCGCAGAATGACTGGCGGCGGCGGTGGCGGTGGTGCTGGACAAATTTTCAATATCGGAAAATCCAAAGCGAAGGTTTACGAAAAAGGTAAAACTACCAACATTACATTCAAGGATGTAGCTGGCTTAGAAGGCGCAAAAGAAGAGGTGGAAGAAATTGTTGAGTTCTTGAAAACGCCCGCAAAATATACCGCACTGGGAGCGAAAATCCCAAAAGGCGCATTGCTTGTAGGTCCTCCAGGAACAGGAAAAACGTTGCTCGCAAAAGCGGTGGCGGGTGAAGCACAAGTGCCATTCTTCTCGCTCTCAGGTTCTGATTTCGTGGAAATGTTTGTGGGTGTTGGAGCATCTCGAGTACGCGATCTTTTCAAGCAAGCAAAAGAAAAAGCACCGTCGATCATCTTCATTGATGAGATTGACGCAATTGGTCGCGCTCGCGGAAAAAACAACAGTTTTGGATCAAACGATGAACGCGAAAACACTCTGAATCAATTACTTACGGAAATGGATGGATTTGGAACCAACTCAGGTGTCATCATCCTAGCTGCGACAAACCGTGCGGACGTTTTGGATAGCGCCTTGATGCGTGCCGGACGTTTTGACCGACAAATCTATGTGGACATGCCGGATTTGAACGAGCGTCGTGAAATATTCCAAGTACACTTAAAACCGTTGAAATTGGAGGAAAATTTGGACGTTGAATTTTTGTCGAAGCAAACGCCAGGTTTCTCTGGTGCAGATATCGCAAACTTGTGTAACGAAGCGGCACTGATTGCTGCGCGGAAAAATAAAACATTCGTTGGAAAACAAGATTTCTTGGACGCTGTGGATCGAATCATTGGTGGTTTAGAGAAAAAGAACAAAATCATCACGCAAGAAGAGAAGCGCGCGATTGCTTTCCACGAAGCGGGACACGCGACTATTTCTTGGCTACTTGAATATGCGCATCCGTTGGTGAAAGTAACCATTGTGCCACGCGGACAATCACTCGGTGCAGCATGGTACCTACCGGAAGAAAGAAGCATAACGACGACGGAACAAATTTTGGACGATATGTGTAGTGCACTTGGTGGACGTGCGGCTGAACAATTGATCTTCGGAAAAATTAGCACTGGTGCATTGAGCGATCTTGAAAAAGTGACAAAACAAGCCTATGCAATGGTTTCTATCTATGGATTAAACAAGAAAATTGGAAATAGATCCTTCTACGATCCGCACGGAAACAGTGCGTTTACAAAACCGTATTCGGATCAAACAGCTCACATTATTGATGAAGAAGTCAGTTTAATGATTGAGGCTCAATACCAACGAGCGTTGCAGATTTTGACGGAAAATCAAGATAAGTTGACCTTGTTAGCCAACAAATTGTTGGAATCGGAAGTGATATTCAAAGAAGATTTGGAGGCAATTTTCGGTGAGCGCCAATGGGATATTCCAGAAGAAGTTCCAACTACTAAAAAAGAAGTGAAATCGGAAGTTGAAGATGCAACAGAAGCAGTTACTGAGGCTGAGATTCCTTCTGAAGAGTTAGCTACTGCGAACGAAGAGATAGTTGAAGAAAATGGGATGGATACACCGACTGAAGGAGAAATGGACGCTTCTCCGGACAAATCTAGTGAATGAACCCAAGTGGGTTTCCATTTACGAATCGTCCGAAGAATTTTCGGTTCATATAAAAAAATTGGCATTGGAAGATGCTGGGATTCCCGTTACGATCTTTGATCAGCGGGATTCTTCCTATAAAGCATTTGGGTACATTTCCATTCATGTTCCCTTCGAATTGAAAGAAAAGGCACAACACCTATTAAAAGCACATGAGTAACATTGTTGTTAGAGGACTTACTGGAATTGTTTTTGTATCTATTGTGATCGGTGCTTTACTATGGTCGGTTCACGCTGCAACAGCTGTTTTCACGTTGTTCTTGGTGCTCGGAAGTTATGAATTTTTTCAACTGTTCAAAAAGCATTGGGCACTTGATGTATCTGTGGTATTGGGAATGGGTATCACTATCGTGCTCGCAGCCTTAGCCATTGCTTCCATGTACAATTGGATAGGCTCGGAACTTTTTGTGCTAACGCTTATTCCATTATTTCTCATTGGCTTTAGCGCGGAAATTTGGCGAAAAAAAGAAAAACCCATCCTCAACAGTGCGATTTTGGTTTTGGGTCTAGTATATGTTGTGTTGCCGTTCTTATTGATGATCAGCATGCACTATCAATATGAGCTGCACCGAGATGGTGGCTTTCCCCCTGTATTGGGTATGTTCTTATTGATTTGGACCAATGATAGTTTCGCATATGGTTCAGGAAGGGCATTCGGCAAGACAAAATTGATTGAACGCATTTCACCGAACAAAACATGGGAAGGAACAATTGGTGGTATTCTTGCGACGCTCATCCTTGGTTGCGTGATTGGATATTTAACGGACGATCTCCTGCTTTGGATAGTATCAGCAATCATCATTGCACCATGCTCCATTATTGGTGATTTGTTTGAATCCATCCTCAAGCGTCGATTGGAAATTAAAGATTCTGGATCTATTCTTCCGGGGCATGGGGGTATTTTGGACCGTTTCGATGCGACCTTGTTTGCTGCACCCTTCTTCTTTCTCTGGATTGCGATCTATATGCTCTATTTTTAACCTAAACGAATCAAATGAAATTACACCGCGAAGGCTACTTGGTCATGATGATAGGATTGTTAATCCTCACGGCAATTCAACTTGGAAATTATTTTCTATTCCTCGCAACAGGCTGGCTATGGCTATTCATTCTGCTTTCGCTTGGAGCACTTGTAATGGCTTACCTCATCATACAATTTTTTCGCGTGCCGAACCGAACGTGTGTGTTTGAACCGAACGACATCATGTGTCCAGCAGATGGCGAAGTGGTCGTGATAGAAGAAATCGAAGAGACAGAGTACTTTCATGATAAGCGAATTCAAATTTCCATCTTTATGTCGCCGATGAATGTGCACGCGAATTACCACCCCATTTCTGGAATCGTGAAGTATGTGAAATACCACAAAGGGTTGTTTCTTGTGGCGTGGCATCCAAAAAGCAGCACCGACAATGAGCGCTCTACGGTTGTTACACAGCACGCGAATGGTCAAGAAGTACTGTTCAGACAAATCGCAGGAGCCGTGGCGCGTCGAATTTGTTATTACGTTGAAAAAGACCAACCTGTTGTGACTGGCACAGAATTCGGATTCATCAAGTTTGGATCGCGCATTGATGTCATTTTACCACTTGGAACTCCATTAAATGTTAAAATTGGTGATAAAGTGCAAGGAAAATTGACCAAAATTGGTACACTCACAGAATTATGAGTAATTTAATGGTTCAAAATTGATAATTATGAAAAAGATATTATTTGCAGCGTCTCTACTTATGTTCGTAGGAGCTATGGGAACAACAGCTTACGCTGCGTCCGTTTCTTCAAACGATACAAATACTGAGATCGTTAAGAAAGATGACAAAAAGAAAAAGAAAAAAGCGAAAAAAGGAGCATGTACGACTGAAAAGAAAGCATGTTGCTCTGCTGCCAAACCAGCGAACTAGTCTCGCAAAACGGAATGAAACGCCCTGGATCAGGGCGTTTTTTTTGACCTATTTTTTTCGTAGTTGCGCCACAATGCATTGTGTTGCAACTACGAAAAATCAACCAATCACGACGCTCACCGGACAATGATCCGATCCAAAAATATCATTGTGGATTTCTGATGACGAAATCTTGCTCATCAACTTTTCAGAAGCTAAAAAGTAATCGATTCTCCAGCCTACGTTCTTCTCTCGGGCCCCACCCCGGTAGCTCCACCATGAATATTTCACAGCGTCCCCATTCAAAGCTCGGAACGTATCCACCAAACCATTTGCGATGTAGTTATCCATGCCGTCAATTTCTTCTTGCATGTGACCTGCACTTTTGTTGTAATTAGCCTTCGGCCGTGCCAAGTCGATGGATTTATGCGCAACGTTTAAATCGCCACAAACCAACACGGGTTTCTTGGCTTCCAATGTTTTTAGATAGGTCAAAAATGCGGCGTCCCACGTTTGTCGGTAGCCCAATCGCTTCAGGTCATTGCCAGAGTTGGGCGTGTACACCGTTACGACATAAAAGTCTGCAAATTCGGCAACAATCACCCGACCCTCTTGATCGTGATCCACAATTCCCATGTCATAGGTAACGCTAATTGGTTCGGTTTTGGTTAGAATCGCGGTACCGGAATAGCCTTTTTTCTCCGCTTCATTTGCGTAAACAAAATAGCCATTCAAACCGCCCACGGTTTCTTTCACTTGCTCTGCTGTTGCCTTTGTTTCTTGCAAGCAAAGTACGTCAGGAGTAAGCGATTTCATGTCCTCCAAAAAAGATTTTCCTGCGATTGCGCGAACGCCGTTAACATTGAATGATACGATGTGCATGTTTCTAAATTTTAATCAGCCAAGATACAGAATAAAAAATCCCGATCCACTCATAGTAAATCGGGATTTCAAGAAAATTGGTTTTATTAGTTCACACGAACCAATTTGTCCGTCACCAAGGTTGCTCCTGTTACGTCCAACAATAGGTAGAAATACGTCCCGTTTGAATAGGTTTCAAGATTGAATTGTGTCAATTCATTTTTCACTTGTTTCGTTTCCAATACTTTTCCAAGAATGTCTGTAATCACAATTTTCTCTACGGAAGGACTTGTAATCACGAAATTCACTTCGCCCTTTGTTGGATTTGGATAAACGGAAACTGTCCCATCGGTTAATGCACCAATTCCGGCACCACTTCCCGATGCTTCAGTAATATCCAAACAATAATCTTCCACCTCTCCCCATGTGAAATCTCCACAAATGGAAGGTAGTGCTGTTTGACCTTGACCGACATATGCCATTTGAATGCGAAGGCGTGTGTTACCCAATGTTGCCGTTGAAGGAATCGCAATCGTACCGCTAGCTGGAGCTTGAGATGCCGCTCCTTGATCATAAACTAATTCCGAAGTTTGGAATGTTCCGTTTTGGTTGTAATCAATCCAAATGCGCGAATACTCATCGTATTCTGTTCCTCCCCAACCTGGTGTTACAGTAATGTTATAGGTATTTCCCTGTTGCACAGAAATCGATCCTGATGTCATAAAATCACCATAACCACCGTCGTTTCCAGAAGTATTGGTATATGTCCCCATCGTAAACGATTCGATCCATTCATCCGTTCCGTCAGTTGCAGAAGCATTACAATAAGGCAAGTCCACACACTGACCACAACCTGTTGTTCCAAATGTCTGTGTTGATGAAGGCGAACTCATGTCCGTTCCACAAATGGATTCAAAGTAGAATTCATAATCGGAACAATTCGTCAACGAAGTTAAGTTGATCGGTGACGTAGCGCCATTGATTGGTGTCCATGTTGTAGTTCCCGCTGCTCTCCAGTAGAAATTCGACGCCGTTGCAGATCCGTTTGGAGAGAATGAAATGCTCGCTGAATTATCCGTTATTGAACCAACTGAAATGGAACTCGGAGCCAAACAAATTGTACCCGTACAGGTTGTAGCCATCAATTGATCCAAGGTATTGCGAGAATTCAAACGTCCACCGGTAATAAACTTAGTTGCTAACTGTGATTTTGGATCCGTACCTGCAAGCATAGACTGAAGGACGATATCCGCTGCACCTTGAGGATCAGATACCACGAGTGCCATGAAGTTTGCACAAGGAATTGAATATGCGAGACCAATCACGCCAGCAGTCAAAGGACATGAAAAGGAAGTTCCTGTTGTCGTTGTTGTTCCAGATGATCCAACCGATGTTCCGTTTGTTGTCACAACGTCGATTCCAGGTGCACCAAACTCAATGGTTTGATCGCCATAACCTCCCGCGGTGTTGTCGTTTTTATCGGTACGACCTACACCAATCATATAATCACTTGCACATGCTGTTGGCATGTCGCCTTGTGTGTCTACATCTAAATTAGAGTTCGTAGTTGCTCCAACATTTAAAATTCCATAATATCCAAGTGTATCATAGAACTGGCACCAGAGTGGGTATGAATTTGGGTTTGCACCATCAATTCCCCACGAAGCACTTGTTGCCACAACGAATGCGCCTGATGTTCCACCCGAGTTGTTCCATTGCTTGCGCAACTTTAATGGATACGTGTATGCCGCAATCACGTTCGCTTGCGTTAGGTTACCGCCCATATTACATACCATCAATTTCACATCCCAGTTAGCACCGACTACCGCAATGCCATTGTCACCTTTCGCTCCGATCATTCCGAGACAATTCGTGCCATGTCCACTGTTTCCATAATCATCGTTGTTCGAACCAGTGTTCCAACCGTTATAATCGTCTACATAACCATTTCCATCATCATCGATTCCATTGTTGTTAATTTCACCCGTGTTGATCCAACGATTCGGACTTAAATCCGTGTGATCGAGGTTTCCTCCTCCGCCTTCGACGAGGCAAACAACAATGTCATCACCCGTTGCAGTGGTACCACCCGTTGTAATATCCCATGCCAAATCGGAATCGATATCAGCATCCGCGGTTCCGCCACCAGTTCCAGTATTGTTGTGGTGCCATTGCTGCGTAATACTTGGATCTCCCGGCAATGTTGATCGCATTTCAACGTGATAGTTGTAATCTGCAATGGACACTTCTGGTTGAGAATAAAGCCAATATTGCATCGATTCATGAGACACAGCGGAGTGATTAAAGGAGAGTAAAGATACCCGCATGATGTCTGAAAGTTCACTAACAATGTTCAGGTTATATTCTGCAGGAGCACGCAAAACAAGATTTCTAAGGCTGGCGTTGTCGATAATTTGGACAATCATTTCACCCTCGATATACGGTTTGTTATCAAAATGAGTTTTTTGGGAAGATCCAAAGAAAGAGATCATCGCGAAGCACGCGGTTAACAACGGAATTAGTCGTTTCATAAGTTTAATTTATAGTTCTTACACAAATTCTAGCTCTGTAAATTTAATCTTTCGCAGCGAGCAAACCAACTGAAATTGTGAAACAAATTCTAAAATTCAGTAAATATTTGACTCCTAGTGCGAAGAAATCCGCAGACTTGTAATTGAATTGATGTTGAATTATTGATTATTTAAACCTTGAACCGTTGTGGATTTAACAGATTTTTTGTAATCTTAGTTCTTGAAAATCAACGTTTAATCTCACTTACTATGCGCTTTCTGCTGGTCATTTCGTTTTCCATGTGTCAATTTTTCTTCCTACTGGGTCAAGATTCACTCAAAGTGGGTTCTTGGAATGTTTTTCTGCGACCTAGCATATTAAAGGATCGGCAAAATGAACGGGTGGATAGCATTGCGGCGCATATTTTATCGATGGATGCGGACGTGATTGCCTTGCAAGAAGTATTTCACAAACGCTCTCGGAAACGCCTGATCGAAGCCCTTTCGACTAGCTATCCATTTCACACCTCGATGGGCAAAAAATCGTTTTGGGGTGTTCCTTCTGGCAATTGTATTTTCTCAAAGGACAGCATTCACTCCCAGGAATTTGTCTATTTCAAACGGGCAACAAGCAGCGATAAGCTCGCAAAAAAAGGTGCCATTATGATTGAAATTGTACACGGAAATGAGCGTTTCAAGATCAGCGGAACGCACTTACAAGCTGGTGGTGGCGAAGAAGGCGCGCACATTCGAAAATCGCAAGTGGAACAAATTGCGGCGTTAGAGAAACGGCGGCCGAACGAATCCACTACCCTCTTTGCAGGGGATTTCAACATTCCCTTTGCAGATACGCTTTTCGATTACACCCTAGACCATCTCGATGCTATTACACATGAGCC
>JBFYPU010000088.1:0-3053 GCA_041303175.1 Crocinitomicaceae bacterium
AACTCTCTTGGACAAGAATATCCTGAAGGTGTTAGCGAGGAGTCGTTCACACGAAAGGATGAAGCTGGATTGATCACAACCGTTATTACGCGCAGAATTGTTGTCATTGATGGCCACGCGGATGTATACGTGCGTACACAAACCAAAAATGGTATCACCTATTCTAAAAATGGAAATCCAAGTCTTCAACATGTTTGGAATAATGAAACACAAGGCCCTGAATTGGTGCGTCATTTTTAGTAGTCTTCTGCTTGTCGCTTCCTGCGATTCTTCTTCTACATCTGAGGAACGACCTCGTTTCTCAATTCAAGGTGAAACGCAAGGAACAACCTACGAAATTATCGTGACTGATCCAGAAATTTTGGTAACGAAAGCTCAAATTGATTCCGTTCTCGCGGAATTCGATCGTGCTTTATCAACCTATATTCCAACGTCTATTATTTCTCGGTTGAATGATGCGGAAGCCGACATTGTGCTTGAGGACAAATCTGGATTTTTTAAATCGTGTTATCAACAAAGTCAAAAGGTGTTCAAAGAGACTGATGGTGCCTTCGATCCATCCGTTTTTCCGCTCGTAAAAGGTTGGGGATTTATGGACAATGTGGAAGATCCATTGAGCCAATCTGAAGTCGATAGCCTGCAACAATTTGTCGGATTTGATACCTTACACACCGTCTCGTTTAAGGGAAAGTCCATCGCCCTGTCTAAAGATGTTTCTGGCTACAAATTGGATTTCAATGCCATTGCACAAGGCTATTCCGTGGATGTGTTGGATCAGTTCCTCAAAAAACGGGGTCAAAAAAATTACTACATCGAAATTGGGGGAGAGCTCATGCTCCGTGGAACCAACGCTCAAAATGAAAAATGGGCAATTGGAATTGACGCGCCAAAAGAAAATAGTACCACGCATTCGGTTGAAAATTGCGTTCGCTTGAGCAATGAAGCCATCGCCACAAGTGGAAATTACCGCAAATTCTATGAGAAGGATGGAAAAAAATATGCACATTGCATCGACCCAAAGTCAGGATTCCCTGTTCAACATTCGCTCTTGAGTGTAAGCGTTATTGCACCCACCTGTGCAGAGGCAGATGCTTATGCAACGGCTTTCATGGTTTTTGGGACGAGTAAAACACTTGAATTTGTGAAAAAACATCCAGAACTGAAGCTCAAAGTCTATCTGCTCGAATCGGACAAAGATGGATCCATCAAACGATTGATGAGCGAGAATTTCAAGTCCTACCTGGACGAAGCATAGGTTTTCATCAGCGCACTGTGCGTAATTTTAGAACAACGCTCAATTTGACACCGACATTTTGGACTACCTTCATCAAAAGTGTTGAAATGAAAAACAATAAACTCATCGAAATTTCGCTCATGTTGCTCACAATTGTGCTGGGCGGATTCATTATTGGATATTACTGGAGCATTGAGTCCGCTGCGGCTATGACAAAAGTTCCTATGGTCGTCATGATTTTTGCCTTGGCGTATATCTTGACTCAAATCGCTCGGAGGTACCTAGCTGTTGAAAAAAAATGGTGGGAATGGTTTTATTACATCGCATTGACTGCCATGATCGTCCCGATTTTCTTCTGTTCGCCCGAAAATGAATTCATTTTCAATCTCATCACAGATCTTGGAACGCTTTTTTTTGTTGTTCCCGTGCTGTTCGATGGCAGACAATTTCTGGCTAACTCGCAAAAGAAATGAATGTACACTTTATTGCAATCGGTGGTAGTGCCATGCACAATTTGGCCATTGCGCTTTCACGAAAAGGAGCAAACGTAACCGGCTCAGACGATGAAATTTTTGAACCGTCAAAATCGCGCCTCCAACGACAAGGAATTTTACCCCAATCGTTGGGTTGGAATGCGGATTCAATTACCGCGGAAGTGGATGCAGTCATTTTAGGAATGCACGCTCGGGCGGATAATCCAGAATTGCTGAGAGCCACCGAACTGGGAATCCCAATTTATTCCTATCCAGAATACTTATACGAACAAAGCAAAGATAAACTGCGCCTAGTGATCGGAGGATCGCACGGAAAAACGACCATCACATCCATGTTGCTGCATGCCATCAATGAATTGAAGATCAATGTAGATTACATGGTTGGAGCGCAGCTTGAAGGCTATGATTGCATGGTTAAACTTTCCGACGACGCCAAAATAATGGTGTTGGAAGGCGATGAATACCTCAGCTCACCGATTGATCGACGTCCAAAATTCCACTTGTACAAACCCGATTTGGCCATCATTAGTGGAATTGCATGGGATCACATCAATGTCTTTCCATCCTTTGAAAATTATGTGGAACAATTTGATCTATTTTGCGCAGAAATAGCAGAAAATGGCACCTTGGTCTACAATGAGGAAGACGTGGAAGTGAAAAAGTTGGGCGAGAAATGGAGTGCTAAATTGAACACCATTGCCTACCACACACCGCGCTACGAAGTTCGGGAAAATGGCACTGTTTTGTTTCACCAAGATCGTGAATACGCATTGCAAATTTTCGGGCAACACAACCTCCAAAATTTAATGGGAGCCATGCACCTCGCTGCTGGAATTGGCATCGAAAACGATCGTTTTTTAGCTGCAATGGCGAGTTTTAAAGGTGCAGGTAAGCGACTTCAAAAAGTGGTCGAAAAAGGCGATTTTGTGATGTACAAAGACTTCGCGCATTCGCCCTCGAAATTGAAAGCTACCACCAAAGCCGTCAAGGAGCAATACGCGGATCGAACTGTTGTTGCCTGCATGGAGCTGCACACGTTTTCCTCCTTGAAAAAGGAATTTTTGCCACACTACGTGAACGCCATGGCTGCAGCGGATCACGCGCTCGTCTATTTTAGTCCAGAAGTAGTTACCCACAAAAAATTGGAACCCATTTCCATCGAACAAGTCGTTGAAGGATTTGGTGGTGGAGTGGAAGTGGTCACAACCTCCGACGAAGTGCGCGCCTTTCTTTCCAAATTTGATTGGCAGAACAGTGCACTGTTGATGATGTCCTCGGGTAATTTTGACGGAATTGATTATGATGTATTGGGCGCAGAAATCGTC
>JBFYPU010000089.1:0-5103 GCA_041303175.1 Crocinitomicaceae bacterium
GATTTTATCGTCTCATGGTTGAGATAGATGTTCAAATTATCTTGGTGCTCCACCAAACTATCTCCAAACCGAGCAGTGAGTTTAAGTTTCAAGGACGCCAAATGTTCGTCCAGAAAGAAATAACCACCAGGCAATTTTTTATCGGTCAAGTATTGTGGAACAGGAACCACAGCATGATCAGCAGTTAAAAAGATGACGTAATCCTTTGACCCAATATGATCCTCTATTGCTTTGATTAATTTTTTGAGATCCAGATCCAATCGCACATAGGTATCTTCAATTTCCACGGAATAAGGTCCAAACGCATGACCAATAATATCAGGTGTTGAATAGCTGATGCACAGCATATCCGTTTGATTGTCCTTCCCCATGTCCTCATTTTTCATCGCTTCAATGGCAAAATCAGTCAGATAAGTATCGGCAAACGGCGTGTAGGTAAACAGGTCATAATCCAATGAATCATTTGTCATTGCCTTCAAATCGTACGGAAACGTTGGTGTTGTTTTCCCGGGAAGAAGATGTTCATACGGCGAATCATCTGCTTCACTTTCGGCGTACGCCCCCAAATCCATAATCGGGTTCCACGTTTCTTTCAAGTATTTATCCACGTATTTTTTTTCGTTGAATTTGCTTACCCATTGTGGCAGCTCATTCGTGTAAAACGTGCTCGTGATGAATTTACCTGAGCTGTAATCGTACCAGTATGAACCGTCACTTAAATGACCGCCAGGTAAAATTGCACCTCGGTTTTTGATGGACATGGACACCACTTTTGCGTTCGGATAAGTCAATTTCAGCTGATCTGTAATGGTATTTGATTTTAACCGAGCCGGCGAATAGCTGCCCGATGCGGTAGCAGAACCAACCGCTTGTACTGTTGAATCCTCGACGCAATTCACTTCTTCTTGATCTTCACGGCTGTACCATTCATTTCCCACAATTCCATGGTTACTCGGTGTTGTACCTGTGTAAATCGACGCGTGACCCGGTCCGGTGTATGTTGGGAGATAGTTGTAGCGCACGTTTCTGCAATTCGTTCCTTCGTCCATTAGCAACCGCAAACCGCCCTCACAAAACTTATCGTAGTAGCGGTATAAATATTCGTAACACATTTGATCGACAACGATCCCAACGACCAATTTAGGTGAATCGGCTTGTTGTGCATGACTATTTCCAAGCGAAAACAGGGTAATGAAGGCAAAAACGTATTTCATATTCGTCGAATTATCTGTCAAAAATATCGAAAATGAAGCAGGGAATTCCATATAAGTTCGATTAACTTTGCGTTAAACTTCTGTACATGCTTGGATTAAAACTGCCGACCGACCCGAGATGGGTGAATATCGTTGAAAAGAACATCGAAGAAATTCTTACGGATCATGCCTATTGTGAACAAAAAGCAGCGAGTAATGCCATCACCATCATTGTGAAACATCCAGAATATGCAGACGTTGTGGACGCAATGACGGCAATTGTTCAAGAAGAAATGGAGCACTTTGGAATGGTTCACGCCAAGATCCAAGAACGTGGATTTCAATTGGGTCGCGAGCGCAAGGATGAGTATGTTGGTGATTTGATCTCTTATATGGGAACAAATTTCCCTGGTGGATCACGCGATAGTCTATTTGTCAATCGGATGCTCTTCGCAGCGATGATTGAAGCGCGCAGCTGTGAGCGTTTTCGCATTTTATCCGAAGAAATTGCTGATCCTGATCTAGCAGAATTTTACAGAAGTTTGATGGAAAGTGAGGCGAGGCATTACACAACCTTTCTTGGCTTTGCACGAAAATATAGCGGAGGCATTGATGTCGATCAACGTTGGAAGGATTTCTTGGAATTTGAGGCGACTCTCATGGAGAAATACGGCAAATCAGAAACGATGCACGGCTAACATTCTCTGCTCAAATCAAAAAAAATGGCCGTTACTTTCGCAACGACCATTTGAAATCAACTCTATTTTGGATTAGTGAACGACCACCAATTTGACTGGTTTTGCAGCCACACCATTTTGCTCAATAAATACGAGGTAGACTCCTTGCGTATATTTTGCAGTATTCACAATTAATTTATTCGTTAACTCTGTTATTTCTTGTATTTCCACCAATTGCCCTGCTTGATCGTAAATCATCATGCTTCCAGTGCTAATGGCTTTAGACAAACTAATGAAAGCTTGGTCATTCGCTGGATTTGGAATTGTTTTCACATTCAATGAAAATTCATCAATACCTGCGTTGGACGTAGATGTATCTTGAACATTGAATCCAATTTGGAAATCGTCGAAGTAGAATCCATCTTGACGAACAGCATTATCCGACTCCAAAATGAAACGTACGCGAATTGTTTGGCCTAAATAGTCACTTAAATTCACTTCCTCTAAGACCCAAGAAGATTGCGTTCCTTCATATACGGGTTCATTGTTGGGCTGAACACTTCCGCTTGCGCTCGTACCTGGAACCGTATAATTTCCACACTGACCAATCCACGATGTACCTCCATTTGTTGAAACTTGGAATTGGGTGTAATCATAATCCGCTTCAATTTCCCACATGGCGTAGAACGATGCCATTGCCGATGTTGCAATCGTGAGATCAATATCTTGATCGAACTCATACGTGCGTGTTGTGCTGTTTGAATAATTTCCAGTAGGACTATCCGTAAAACTTGAAGAAGGCGAAACAAATTCGGAAGTTGTTGTTGCCCATGTTCCCGTCCAATTTGCTGTGCTGCTTGCATCCTCAGAATATTGAAGTGTTACAGAACCAAATGTTTTTGTGATCGTATCGCGGTGCGTCCATGTGCCGTATTCTAGGTTCAAGACATATTTTACCTCATCCCCAAACGCAACAGTTGGATCGAGCACATACGAAATTGTTCCAGAGGAAGATTCGCGCACATCCAAGGTGTACACTATAGACGCACCAACAGATTGAATGTTCACGAGCGGTTCAATTGAAACCGTAACAGATCCATCTTTTTGACCTAGACGTCTTATATTATGTGTGAAATTACCTGACGTTGAAGACAAAGTAGAAGGATCAGCATCTGAAAGTAAGTGGTACTTCAATGCCATATGCGCCAAGGTCAAATTTGGAAAGATCATTTCCAGGCAAGTCGGTACAATTGCTGATTGGGCTGGCCAAAAATCGTCACCAACTTCAGGCGTTGTAGCAAAAACAGTATCCTTCATTCCAACACCAATATCCACTTTGTACATGTAATCATCCGAGTCACCTGATGCTGGATACAACGCTGAACTTTTTTGAGCAGCGTATCCATTGAAGGTCGCCATGTGTTCAGTGTACTCCGTAAAATAGTCGTGGTGATCAGCAAATTCCGCCGTTGTAGTGCCTACTGGAAACAAAATTAAGTCTCCATAAGAATGCGCATTCGATGCAAAGATGAACCCGTGCGTTTCTACAAACCATTTGATGGCTTGCGTTTCTGGTTCAGAAAAGGCGCTTGTTCCCGGATAGGTATCATTGTTGACGTTTGTACTTACGCCCGTGGTATTCCAGCCATAAGAGTAATTTCGATTCAAATCGACACCAGGATTTGTTGTACCTACTGGTCTTTTATTCTTTCTGTGCATTCCAAATCCACTCGGATCATTCACCTCATTCTGGATATATCCGTCTGGATTGATACAAGGAACAAAGAACATTTGTGTATTGTCGACAAGGTATTTCACTTCATCATCCGTTGCATAATTCTCGAGCAAATACCACATGTAGAAAATGGTTTGAGACATCGACATCGGTTCACGTGCGTGATGGATGGCCGTATACAACACATTTGGCTCTGATGAAGCCTCATCGGTTGAAGGATTATCCGAGATTTTCACGTGATAGATCGGACGATTTTCATGAGTCAAAAACGTCGAGATAGGCGCTTTTATTGTTATCAAATTTGGATATTGAGCTGCCATGTCATCTAAGGCATTGAGCATGTCCTGATACTTGTAGAATCCTGCATAACTGCTATTCTGAAAGTGATTCACAGGAGCAACTGGACTAAATCCACCGCCACCACCTGAACCTTGTGTGCAATTCGCATTTTTTTCAAATTCATACGGATCGTTTGAATGTTCCGCATAGTAGGCTTTCACGTCATCAGCAAGAATTTCAATCGTGAACCCGTTGGAGATCATAATTTCAACTTCCGATTCAGAAAAATCGCTGATGAAAAAGGTATTGAGCTTGGAATGGCCGTGATCAACCGCAACACCGAGTGATGCAAGTTGACTGAGTCCATCAGCATCGGTAAAAATTTTGACTTTCGAATATTTTTCTTGAGCGAAGGAGAAAACGCTCAGACCAATAACGGTCAGAAGAGTTGCAAATAATTTCATTTTATAGTCTTAATAGTTTGTTGCAAGTTACGGACTTTTTCCAAAATATTCATCGCGTTAGAAATTAATATTCAATCTACTCATCTCCTTCTACTTCCATTCTACACAGCCAATAACCATCCATCCGAATTCAATTCTTTCTTCATTGAAACATTTCTACATTCGTTCTTCAGTATCACGATTTATACAATATATTATGTCAACGACTCCACAAAAAATACGATTTGGACGCATCTTCTGGCCATCCTTTTGGGCGGCACTTATCGTTTCTGTAATCGGATTAATTATCTGGTTGATTGTGATTTCAGGAATAATCAGCAGTTTTGATACGCCAGTAGCTACAGTCAAATCGAATTCTGTTTTGCACATGTCTTTGAACGGTCAAATTGGTGAAAAAGGTTCAACGGAACTGAATACTTCGAGTTTCAGTATCGATAAAACGATCGGCTTGCCAGATATTCTCCATGGATTACAAGTTGCCAAAACGGATGAAAAAATCAAAGGTGTCTACCTCGAATTGGAAGATGTGTCATGTGGTTATGCAACTGCGCGCGAAATTCGCAAAGCGATCAATGACTTTGAAAAGAGCGGAAAATTCGTAGTTGCATATAATTCGGGGGAAGTGGTCACATTGAGACAGTATTACATCGCATCCGCGGCGAACGAAAATTATGGTTTCCCAGGCTCTAATATGGAGTTTTTGGGTCTTGGTGGTGAACTTTCCTTCTTTAAAAATACGTTCGATAAATTAGAAG
>JBFYPU010000090.1:0-7865 GCA_041303175.1 Crocinitomicaceae bacterium
TTCGCGACGGTCTTATGATTTTACGCAAGAAATAGGTGACGCTCGACATTCTATTCGAAGATGAATCGCTGATTGCTGTTCACAAACCCGCTGGATTGTTGGTGCATCGTACAAAAATCGCTACCGACGCGGAGGAGTTTGCCTTACAAATTTTGCGTGATCAAATCGGACAAAAAGTCTTTCCAACACACCGTTTGGATCGTAAAACATCGGGAGTACTGCTCTTCGCGAAGGACGAGGAAACGAATCGTGCCATGCAAACGCAATTTATGGAGCAACGCGTGAGCAAAGAATATCTCGCCATTGTGCGCGGCTGGACAGATGATGCGGGCACAATTGATTACGCACTCACGACCGATTCTGGCAAAACTCAAGACGCGATCACACATTACACAACACTGCAACGATCGGAAATAAATCTTCCGAATGGAAAGTTCTCCACCGCCCGTTTTTCCTTGGTTGAATTGAAACCAGAAACGGGAAGAATGCACCAACTTCGAAAACATTTAGCGCATATCTTTCATCCAATTATCGGTGACCGACCGCACGGTTGCAACAAGCAAAATAAGCTTTTTTTGGAACACTTCGCCATGATCGAAATGATGCTCCACGCTGAAAAATTGCAGTTCAAGCATCCTGTTACTGGCGATGAGGTTCACATTCATTCCGAAATTCAAGGTGAATTCAAACGGATGTTTGACGAGTTAGGAATGTGATCTGATGATTCAATCATCGATCATTCGAGTTCAGTTAATCTGACAATCTACAAAAGTCCCGCAATCATCAATCCCCCCATCACAAACAAGAGCACACCCACCAAGCGCTGAACACCCACAATCGTCGTCTTGTCAATCAAGTATTTACCCAAAGTTGTTCCCAAAAACGCGAAGACAATTCCTACTAAAAGCAGCATTTTCCCATCCGAAAGTGCAGCGGCTAGATCCATTTTTTCAGACGACCCAAGCGCGATGATTCCCAAATAAACAGGAAGTCGGGCTAGATCAATCACCAACGAAATCGCATTGGACGTGCCCACAAATTGTTTTTTGTCCAATCCAGATTTTGATAAAAATGCCGCGCGAAATGCACCTTGATGTCCAGAAACGCCTCCAAAAAATCCACTTAGGATTCCTCCAAGGGGCAAAAATTTCCGATCGATCTTCCAGTTATTGAACCGCGGACTCAAGTCCAACCAAGCGAAGAAAATCATCAAACTGCCAATGATTAAGTTGAGATACGTAATTTCAAAGGTCTTTTCGCCCATTGAATATCGATGAATGACTTCAAATCCTCTTAATTGCGTGAGCCACAATCCTCCTACGACGGCGAAAAGCATAGCTGGAATTCCAAACCTGAAAAAGGTTTGCAAGTGCACAACTTTCCGGACTAGGATAAATTTGAACAGGTTATTGGACAGGTGAACGATGGCTGTTGCGCCAACCGCAACCTCGAGATCAAAGAAAATTGAAAATACCGGCAAAAGGATTGTGCCCAGTCCGAATCCTGAAAAAAAGGTCAAACTTGCGCCAATTAATACTGCGATGGCTACAATTACATATTCCATTCAACAAAAAAACGGAAAAAGAATTCAATCTTTGTATTCTAAAGATTAAATTTTCACCAAAGCGTACACAATGATAGATTTTCGAAGCGATACCGTCACAAAGCCATCAAAAGCGATGTTGGAAGCCATGTTTTCTGCGCCTGTTGGCGACGATGTTTTCATGGAAGATCCAACGATCAACGAATTGGAGTCCTATGCGGCTGATTTATTCGGAATGGAAGCGTCGCTGTACTGTTCTTCGGGCACGCAAACGAACCAAATCGCGATCAATGTACACGTGCAACCTGGAGGTGAGGTGATTACACATGTGGAAAGTCATGTCTACAAATACGAAGGTGGTGGAATTGCGCGCAACTCGGGTGCTTCCGTGCGCGTATTGGATGGAAATCGCGGGCGTTTGACGGTCGAAGAAATCTCAAAGTGGATGAACAATCCAGACGATGTGCATTTTCCACTCACGCAATTGGTTTCACTCGAAGACACCGCAAATCGAGGTGGGGGAGCGATCTACGATTTTGAAGAAATCAAAAAAATCCGTGCGTTTTGCCAGGAGAA
Source organism: Crocinitomicaceae bacterium (assembly GCA_041303175.1). Lineage (GTDB taxonomy): Bacteria > Bacteroidota > Bacteroidia > Flavobacteriales_D > Crocinitomicaceae > UBA4466. The sequence goes on from JBFYPU010000090.1 coordinate 2,120, forward strand.
GGGATTGCCGCTACACTTAGACGGTGCGCGTTTAATGAACGCCATGGTTGAAAATGGTGTCGACATCAAAGAATATGCTGCTCAATTTGATTCCATTTCGCTTTGTCTTTCAAAAGGATTAGGTGCACCCGTTGGCTCATTGCTTCTCGGAACAAAAGACTTTATTAAAAAATCGCGACGCGTGCGAAAAGTGTTTGGTGGTGGCATGCGCCAGGCAGGAATCATCGCCGCTGGTGGATTGTATGCGTTGAAAAACAATGTGGAACGTTTGCGAGAAGATCATGCCCATGCGCGGGCACTCGAAGCGGCATTCAACGAAATGGATTGGGTGGATCACGTGTTGGGAGTCGAAACAAATATTGTGGTTGTCGTGTTGAAAAATGAAGACCAACGTGATCCAATTATCTCCAAATTCAAAGGAAATGGAATGGTGCCAATGGCTTTTGGACCAGGAATGATTCGCTTCGTGACGCACTTGGATGTATCAAAAAGTGACATCGATCAAACAATTCAGTTCATTCGTTCGTTATAGCACTATGAAAACAACTGCATTCCTTTCTGTTCTGCTTGGGCTTTTTCTGTTGGCTTGTTCCGATGAAAAAAAAGATGTCAAGAATTTGAACGACATTTTACCTGATGCGAAGGGCGATTATTCCGATAAAAACGGCGTTGGGACGGACAATTCCGATACACTCAAGCTTTTTCAGCGGATGTTTGCGGAAGTCGGTATGAAATTGGATAGCGTAACGGTTTACGACGAAGATTTGTTTCCAGACCGTGTCGGCCCGGATAAAACAGAAAAATACCGACTCGTTTTTGGGGAAGAAGTGGTCGTGTTTGCCAAGTGGAAATTTTCGGATTCGCTGCGCGTAACAACGGCTTTGTTCAACTGGGCAGACTGTTTTGGACCGAATTGCCGCACGATCGTCGTTGGCGAGGAGAAAAACCTTCAACGAAATGCCTTCCAGATTCAATCGAACGACACGGTGTTGATCTACCTAGAATCTTCTAAAAAGCTCAATCAGAAAGCGTGGGAAAGCTATTTTGAGAAGCGCGAATACGAATTGAATTGGGATTATCAATTGGAGCAAACTCAGAGCGGGCGCGTGCGCTGGTTCACCTACTTGGATGAAGAAAAGAAACCCATTAAAAAAATTGTGAAATGAAAATTGTAAACAGAGGTTTTATTACCGTTCGTCCAAATCAACCCTTTGTGGATTGGGCAAATCAACAAGATGAAGAGTTCCAAATTGATGTGGACGTTGAACCAACGCTCTACTTGATCGACGAAGATTTTTTTGAGATTGAACCGATCATCGAGCGAAATTTCAAAATGATTTTCATGTGCGAACTCGAAGCCGTTTCTGAAAATGAAAACGATTTCCCAGAAATCACCATGAACAACTTCTTGGATTGGTTTTCACTTGAGGTTGGATCGACCGTAATCGACTTACAAAAGGAAGATTTGATTCGGGATTAAGTAAATTACTCAACCAACTACTGTCGACTTGCGTTTGTATTGCTATGAAACGATCATTTCTATTCTTGCTACTTGTTTGTGCATCAGCTTGCTCAAAAGAAAAAGTGTCATTGAAAGATGATCGCGAGCTCATTGGAGATTATGACTGGGTATTCAGTTATGGGCCGAACAACACATCGGAATCTTTTGAAAGCCATACGGAAACCTACGGGTTTCGATTTCGAAAGAACGGCAAAGTTGAACTTATACGCAATTCTGAGCGCGAATTCATCGGTTATTGTTCTTCAATCTACAACGATCAGAATGGAGAAACAACGATTCTAGTGATTATTGATGATTCTAATTTCTGGTTTAGAACGGATGGTGACAAACTTAGAATTGAGAATTACCCGATTGCTAATCATACGAATTTTTTTAAGAAACAGTTATGAGAAGTCGGATAGCTGTTCTTTTCATGATACTCACCATAAGTTTACTTCAGGTCAGTTGCGACAAATACAATCCGGGTGTACTTACAAATCCTACCAATTGCGAATTGTGTTCTTATGCGGACAATGTTGTGGGCACCTATCGTGGAGAGCGAATTGGATTCAATCTCTTGACAAGTTCATTTTATTCCGACTCGTTGACGATAACTCTGGAGCAAGTTTTTCTGAATAATAATTTATATGATGATTCAACAAGCATCTACTTTATAATGGGTTCCACGTACGATACTAATGTTGGAATAACTTACTACGATACGGTTACCGTTAAGGATGAGACAGGTAAAGTGATGTATGAGGATGAAGCTGAATTCTGGATTCGAAATGATTCTATTTACTATAAAATGAATTATTCGTCATGGGGAGGAAGTCAATACATGCTATATGAAGGGATTTTTCTCAAGCAATGACATTCGATCACACCGTTTAATTTTTTAGCCAAACAGCTGCTTCTGTCAAAAGTAAGTTCTCACCCTGATAGATCAGTATTTCTGCAGGAGGTGATGATTCCGCTGCCATGACATGAATGGGAATAACAAATGTGAGGTCATCAACGGTAAAAGAATACGAGTGATTTCCTCCGCTGCCATGATTCTCGAGAATGCCGTTTTCACTAATTGTATAAGCATTCACATCAATAAGTTTGCTTGAAATTATCCATGACATGTAACGATAGTTACCATCATTCAGTTTATCAATCCGAACATGTAGATCATCTGTGTCGAAGCTGAGCACTGGATACTCATAATTCCTAAGTGAAATAGGTAATGTGGCACGATCCGCTTCGATCAGTTCGTTTTGTTGTGTCTTTTCAACCTCGGTCTGATAATTCAACCGAATCAATTTTCCGTCAGTATCCAACCAAAGTTTGCCATTATTGAACATAGTTCCGCGCCAACCCACTTCTGCCCATGCACTGTCAATGACAGATTCAGCAATCAGCTCAAGAAATGGTGTGTCAAACAACTCATCGAATCGCTCTAAGAAATCTTCTTCATTTTTAACATCTGGCAACGGATATAGCCTTCTCAGAGGATAATGAACCATAGTGCTTAATTCTGCCCAATTTTCAGTTTGAATGGTAGTGATAAAATGCTGAATAACCTCTTTTTCAGCGTGAGTGAATTCTTGCGATCTGGCTTGTAACGTTAACACAAATGTTCCAACAAGAACCGCTATAATTTTCTTGAATTTTAAGTTCATATGCATTTTTGAGATCAACTTTCTTCGTAAATTAAAGGTACACTAACTTAATTGATATGCACACACAAATTGGAATTCCAGACGAATTAATTGTCAATAAAATACACCTCGTTCGTAATCATAAAGTCATGTTTGACTGGGATCTAGCGCAACTTTACGACGTTGAGACAAAACAACTCAAACGCCAAGTCCGACGAAATATCGAACGTTTCCCCGAAGATTTTATGTTCGAACTAACCTCAGAAGAGTTCGAATTCTTGAGGAGCCAAAATGGCACCTCAAGTTCTAATTGGGGTGGAACGCGATACGTGCCAATGGCATTCACAGAACAGGGAGTGGCTATGCTTTCTAGTGTTTTAGGGAGTTCAACCGCGATCCAAGTGAATATTCAAATCATTCGAACCTTCACGAAAATGAGAGAATTGCTCCTCACAAGTGCTGAACTCATGCTGAAAATGGAAAAGATGGAAAAACGCATCGATTCGACTGACCAAAACATTGCAATAGTGTTCAACTATCTCAAAGAATTAATCCAGCAAGAAAATCAACCACGCGTCAGTGTTGGCTATCAATCCGTTTCAACCGACAAAAGCTCCAATTAATCAGCACTTTTCAATCAATACGGCATTGAAATAATTGGGATCGTGTGAAACATCTTCGGTCACCCATTCGGGTTTTGTGAAAACTTCTTCTTCGGAGTCTACTTCCAATTCAGCTACAATGAGGCCACTTAGCGCACCGTGAAATTCATCCACTTCCCAGACTTTGTGATCAAAAACAACTTCGTAACGGTATTTCCGAATGTGTTTATCTGTAAACTGAGCAATCATTGATTCTGCATCTTCAACGGGAATTTCGTACTCAAACTCAGCGCGTCGAATGCCGTCCGTTTTGCCTTTTATAGTCAGAAATCCGCGATCACCTCGAATGCGAACCCGCACCGTTGTATCCACCCCTCGAGAAATATATGCTTGAACGATTAAAGTTGGCTCTGGCTTCTCAACACCCGCCCAACGTTCATGATCCACAAGAAATTTGTATTCTATTTCGTTCATCCCTGAGAACCAATAAAACCAAATTTTTTCCCATCCTTTTTCAAAAGAAGGCTTCTCCAAATAGTGTGTGATCCAGCTCTGATTTGAAAAACATATTCCCAACCTCCAAATTCTTCGGCATATTCGGACACCTCTATAACCGCTATGCTTTCAATTTCAAGGAGTTTCAAGTTGACGTATTCATCCGTTAGAACGTCAACACCACCAAACAACTCATCCACGAATTGCGTTTTGTCGCCATCCAAAAACTTAATTTGAGCCTTTCGATATCCTTTGTCCGTCAGTTTAATCACTTTGGCCTGATCATGTGCCATGACAGCCGTACAAAATGTATGCGCAAAATCAATGCGATCCGTATCATTGTCTTGTGCGGTTCCCAAGAATCCTACAAAGACACCAATAAATAATAGCGTTATTCGTTTCATATTTCCGAAGATAGTAATTTGAATTGAACCAAAGTGATCATTCCGTATATTCGCGCCGCATGAATGTGAAAATTGTAGAACGAGCTGATTTGGACGTCCAGAAATGGGATGAACTTGTTGTGCGTACTGAAAATGCTGCATTTTTTTCATGTTCTTTTTATTTGGATGCCGTTGCCGAAAATTGGTGTGCACTTGTGGATGAGGACTACCGAGTGGGTATTGCGCTTCCATATACAATTCGAGCAAAACAACGAATTCTTTACACGCCGATTTTTATAAGCTACGTTGAAGTGTTGGGCGACTTCGATCCAACAATGAATCTTAAGCAGCATATTATTTCCCATTTCAAGACCATTGAAATTGAGATCAAGCAGCCGATTTTGGGAACTCCTCAAGCCGTTTTTACCACTCAATTTTTACAGGACTCACCTTCGCGCAAAGGTCAAGTGAACCGCATGCTCAACAAGGCAAAGCGTTTTGAGTTAGAAATTTTCGAATCCACGAATTGGGAGCCCGTGTTTGCCTTTATCGATTCAGAGTTGGCGGGCAAATTTTCTGGAATGACTCCGATTTCACTTGAGCGCTTGAAAATTGCATATAGGTCTGCAGCGCATAAAAAAATGATCCGCGTGTTTGAAATCAGAAAGGAAGAGAAACTTTTGGGTGGCATTATTTGCCTGGAGTCGAAGGATCAGTTGCTCTATTCAAAAGGTGCGGCGCTGGAAAGTGCAAAGGAAAATGGGGGAATGTATGCGGCAATTGATGCTGCAATCCAATGTTCAGTTTTGGCAAACATACAGTTCGATTTTGGTGGTTCACGCGTCGAAGGTGTGAGGCGTTTCAACACCAGTTTTGGCGGAACGGATGTTGATTATTTCGCATACCGCATCGACAATAGTCCACGATGGTTTCGAGGTTTGCGTGAAATCAAAAAGCGTTGGTTCAAAAAGTCTTGAATCATACGATTCGCCTCGTCTCAATTTTACTACATTTGTTCATGCTTCTCCCAAAGTCAAATACACCGCGTTGGATTGTGATGGTGATCGATTTAGTTCTTTCAGCCTTCGCACTTTTCTTTGCCTATTTGATTCGTTTCGA
>JBFYPU010000091.1:0-18336 GCA_041303175.1 Crocinitomicaceae bacterium
TTTTTTGGATGAAGGAGCTGAACTCACATTTATCTCTTCTGCAAAAGAAACAATCTACCAAGCCGACCTTCAATCCCTCGGAATAACCTGTTTCTCGTTTCAACCCAACGACAGTGCCTTCAATGAATACATAAAAATCCTTGACCCAAACATTGTGATCTTCGATCGCTTTATGACCGAAGAACAATTCGGGTGGCGCGTCATGGATTCCTGCCCAAATGCCCTGCGAATCCTGAATACAGAAGACTTGCATTTCTTGCGCGAAGCACGTCATGAGGCACTGAAAAAAGGCACTGTCTTCGATCAAAATACATACCGTTCAGAACTTCTGCTCCGCGAATTGGCTGCTATCTATCGGAGTGATCTAACGCTTTTGGTTTCGGATGTCGAAGTTCGCTTGTTGCTGGAAGCCTATCAAATTCCAATAGAAAAATTGGTCTGTTTGCCGTTTTATGCAAGTGATCCAACCAGAGAAATTCCATCCTTTGATCAACGAGAAGATTTCATTTTCATCGGCAACTTTTGGCACGAGCCCAATTGGGATGCCGTTCGTTATTTGAAATCAACGATTTGGCCATTGATTATAAAACAAGTTCCCAAGGCGAAAATGAAAATTTACGGTGCCTATTGCAGCGAGAAAGTGTACCAATTGGCAAATGAAAAAGAACGTTTTCATGTACTCGGAAGAGCAGATGATGCGTTTGAAGTGATGCTCAACGCACGGCTTTGTCTAGCACCGTTACGTTTTGGAGCTGGAATCAAAGGAAAATTGCTCGAAGCAATGAGTTGCGGAACACCCTCCGTAACCACTTCAATTGGAGCAGAAGGAATGTCCAATGGCGCGTGGAATGGATTCATTTCGGATAATCCCGAAACCGTTGCGGCGCGCGCTGTTCGGCTATACAATGACAAAACAATGTGGGAAAAGGCGCAAAAATGTGGCTTTGAAATCATAGAATCACAGTTTACGAAAGCACAGTTCACGACCAAGTTGCGCACATCGATCGCAGCGCTCAATGATCTCAACGCACACCGAAGCAAATCCTTTATCAGTCAAATTTTACAACGTGAATCCCATCAAGCTTCACGTTACCTCTCCATTTGGATTGAGGAGAAAAAAAGGAACGGACATGGGGGCTCGTGAGCAAGTTGATCCGATTGTATAAAGGAAAAATATAGGCGGAATTTGAAACCACCGTTGGAGCACCCATGTGAGGATTTGATGACGATTGAAACTCCCACCCCTCACCGTTAAAATTCAGGCATGTTGAAAACATATTTCCTGAATCGTCCTTTGGAGCACCTTTTTAGGAGGTTGCAGCGCCGTAAATTGTTGAAAACTTGTGATTTTAAAAAAAAGGAGTATATTTGCACCACATTCATGTACGGAATTTAACGAATGAGGGGACGAATGTCCCCTCTTTTTGTAACAGATGATTAGTAAAAAGAAAGTAAAACAGTTGATCAACGAACGCATAGAAGAGCTCGATAACGGGTTGTTCATTGTGGAATTGTGGATTTCTGCAAGCAATCAGATCAAAGTTGAACTTGATAAGTACGAAGGAAATGTTTCGGTGGATGATTGCATCCGCGTTTCTCGAAATGTTGAGCACAACTTAGACCGTGAAGAGGAAGATTTTGAGTTGAGTGTTTCCTCGGCGGGATTGGATAAGCCGCTTCGAGTCTTTGCGCAATACAAGAAAAACATCGGCCGCGACGTGAAAGTGAAACGGAAAGAAGGAGGAAAGATTGAAGGAACAATGATTGACGCCACTCCCGAACAAATTACCATTCAAACCTCTCACAAAGAGGCGCCTGAAGGAAAAAAGAAAAAAGAACTCGTTGTGGTCGACCACGTCATCTCAATGAGCAATATACTAGAAACAAAAATTGTTATATCATTTAAATAATCAACTATGGACAGTTTAGAATTGATTGACTCGTTTTCGGAGTTCAAAGAACTGAAAAACATTGATAAGCAAACCATGCAGCACGTTCTCGAAGACGTTTTTCGTGCCATGTTGAAGAAAAAGTTTAATACCGACGAACACATCGCCGTGATCGTAAATATTGATAAAGGTGACGTTCAGATCTTCTTGAACAAGGAAATCGTTGACGATGGCGAGGTGGAGGATTCAAATATTGAAATCGCGTACTCCGATGCCATAAAAATTGAGCCTGATTTTGAAATTGGTGAGGAAGTAACCGAGGAGTTCAAGTTTGGTGATTTCGGTCGTCGAAATATCCTTTCGTTGCGTCAGAACTTGATTTCACGCATCATGGAGCTTGAAAAAGATCACTTGTACAAACTCTACAAAGAACGCATCGGTGAAATTATTACCGGAGAAGTGTACCAGGTGTGGAAGAAAGAAATCATGGTGATCGACGACGAAGGAAACGAATTGATCCTTCCAAAATCAGAACAAATCCCATCCGATTATTTCAAAAAAGGCGAATCGATCCGCGCAGTTGTCGCGAAAGTAGATATGCGAAATAGCAGCCCAGTAATCATCCTTTCACGTACTGCACCAGAATTCTTGGAGCGATTGTTTGAATTGGAAGTGCCTGAGGTCTTCGACGGATTGATCACCATCAAACGCATCGTGCGTGAGCCAGGTGAGCGCGCAAAAGTTGCTGTTGAATCGTATGATGACCGCGTAGATCCTGTTGGAGCATGCGTCGGGATGAAAGGTTCGCGTATCCATGGCATTGTGCGTGAGTTAAGAAATGAAAATATTGATGTTATCAATTATACAAATAACCCAACCCTGTTTATTCAACGGGCACTTTCTCCAGCCAAAATTTCTTCCATCGAAATCGATGAAGAAGCAGGTAGAGCAAAAGTGTTCTTGAAACCAGACCAAGTTTCTCTAGCAATAGGCAAAGGTGGACACAACATTAAATTGGGTGGACGCCTAACAGGTTATGAATTAGATGTTTACCGTGAAGGTGAAGTGGACGTGGAAGATGTGGATTTGGAAGAATTTGCAGATGAAATCGATAGCTGGATCCTTGATGAATTAAAAGCTATTGGTTGTGATACTGCGAAATCGGTCCTCGATATCAGCGTTGCAGACTTGGCAAGAAGAACGGATTTGGAAGAAGAAACCATTCTTGAGGTGTTTAAAATACTACAATCTGAGTTTGAGTAAATTCAAGCAAATCAGTATATTTAGATCCATTTACAGAGATTAAGTAATAGAGGACGCATAAGATTTATGGGGAAACCAATAAGATTAGGAAAAGCAGCAGGAGAATTTAACGTAGGAATGTCTACGATTGTTGAATTCCTGGGAGCAAAAGGAGTGACTGTTGAATCGACGCCAAACGCCAAATTGACGCCAGAGCAGTATGATTTGTTGCGTGGAGAATACGGAGCAGAACAAGATCTTCGTGAAAAATCGAAACTTCAATCAACTGTAATTCGCGAAAAAAGAGAAACAATTTCTTTGCGGGACAAAGACAAACCAGAAGAGCCAGTAGTCGTTACTCCTGCGCCAGTTGTTGTGGCGCCTACTGCACCCATGGTGGTGGAGAAAGTGCCTGAACCAGCGGTTGAAAAACCAGCGGAGCCAGAAGTGAAAGCACCTGAGCCTGTGGCAACAGTTGAAGCGCCAACGCCAAAAGCTGAAGAGTCGACAGTTGGTGTGCAAGTGGTAGGTAAAATCGATCTAAACGCAATCAATTCGAAAACGAGACCTGATAAACGCGATCCAGAAAAACCGAGAACTGAAACTCCAAAGGCTGAAACTCCTGTGCAAAAACCAGTTGAAAAGCCAGCGGAAGCACCAAAAGTTGAGGTGACAGCCGAAAAGCCTGCTCCAGAGGAAATTGAAACAATTCGCGTACAACGCACCGTGTTGACAGGACCAAATGTCATTGGCAGAATGGAGTTACCAGTGGAGCGGCCTAAAAACACAGGCGGCGGCGGTGCGACTGGCGGTGGAACAAATGCGGAAAAACGCAAGCGTAAACGCGTTCGAAAAATTGATGTCAATAAACCGTCAACACCAACCACAGGAACAGCTACGCCAAATAGAGGTCCAGGAAACAATGCTGGGCCAAGAGGGGCTAAGCCACCGGTAAAAGCGGACAAGCCGGAAATTACAGAACAAGATATTCAACGCGAAATCAAGGAAACCCTTGCGCGTCTTTCCAATAAAGGAGGAAAATCCAAGGCCTCTAAAAATCGTAGAGCGAAACGTGATTCTGTGGCACAACGTCGTCATGAAGAGGAGGTTGCGGCAGAACTCGACGAAAAAATCTTGAAGCTTACAGAGTTTGTGACTGTGTCTGAGCTTGCATCCATGATGAGTGTTGGATCAACAGAAGTTATCTCAGCGTGTATGTCGCTCGGAATTTTTGCGTCTATCAACCAGCGTCTCGATGCCGAAACAATTCAAATTGTTGCTGAAGAATTTGGCTACGAAACGGAATTCGTGAGTGCTGAGGTGCAAGAATCCATTAAGGTTGTTGAAGACAGAGAAGAAGATTTGTTGCCGCGCGCACCAATCATCACTGTAATGGGTCACGTTGACCACGGTAAAACATCGTTGTTGGATAGAATTCGAAATGCAAACGTTACGGAAGGCGAAGCGGGAGGAATTACCCAGCACATCGGGGCGTATAGTGTGAAGTTGAAAGACGGTCGACAAATGACCTTCCTTGATACACCGGGTCACGAAGCCTTTACTGCGATGCGAGCTCGTGGGGCGCAAGTAACGGATGTTGCAATTATTATTGTGGCAGCGGATGATGACGTGATGCCACAAACAAAAGAGGCAATCTCTCACGCGCAAGCAGCCGGCGTTCCGATGATCTTCGCGATCAATAAAATTGATAAACCCGGAGCAAATCCGGATAAGATTCGTGAGCAACTTTCTGCCATGAATATCCTCGTGGAGGAGTGGGGTGGAAAATTCCAGTGCCAAGAAATTTCTGCGAAGAAAAATGAAAACATTGATGTTCTGCTCGATAAAGTACTTCTCGAAGCGGAATTGCTTGAATTGAAAGCCAATCCAAATAAAAACTCGCTAGGTACAGTGATTGAATCTTCCCTCGACAAAGGAAAAGGATACGTCACAAACATGTTGGTCGAGTCAGGAACAATGCGCGTTGGTGATATTATTCTTGTAGGACGATACAGCGGTAAAGTGCGTGCTATGCACGATGATAAGGGTGTTCCAATCACGGAGGCTGGGCCATCAAAACCCGTTTCAATTTTAGGAATCAATGGTGCACCTTCAGCAGGTGACAAGTTCTATGTGATGGAAGATGAACGTGAAGCGCGTTCTATTGCATCGAAACGTGAACAACTCTACCGAGAACAAGGCTTACGTACAACGAAACACATTACGCTTGACGAAATCGGTCGCCGTTTGGCAATTGGTGACTTCAAGGAGTTGAATATTATTGTGAAAGGTGACGTGGATGGATCAATCGAAGCGCTATCCGATTCATTGTTGAACCTTTCAACAGAGGAAATACAAGTGAATATCATTCACAAAGGGGTGGGAGCAATCTCCGAGGCAGACGTCAACTTGGCATCGGCATCAGACGCAATCATCATTGGATTCCAAGTTCGACCAACATTGGGCGCACGGAAATTGGCAGATCATGAGCAAATTGATATCCGCTTGTATTCGATCATCTACAAAGCAATTGACGAAATCAAAGCGGCGATGGAAGGAATGCTTTCGCCAGATATCGAAGAGAAAATCTTGGGAGCAGCAGAAGTCCGCGAAGTATTCAACATCACCAAAGTAGGTAATATTGCAGGTTGTTTCGTGGTCGAAGGTGTCATCAAACGTTCTTCGAGGATCCGTGTCATCCGTGACGGCATTGTGGTGCACACAGGAACATTAGGCTCTTTAAAACGATTCAAAGACGACGTGAAAGAAGTGAAAAATAATTACGAATGTGGTTTGAATGTCGATAAATACCATGACATTCAGGCAGGCGATATCATCGAGGCATTCGAAGAAGTGGAAGTTGCTCGTAAGCTCTAAAACGTGTTCTCTTAACATCTTTTAATGATAGGTGTGAAAAGAAAACGTGAGCCTTACAAGCAGAATCCGTAATTTTGCAGTAACAAAAAGTAGAAATTATGATTTTAGGAGTTTTTGGTCCTTGGCAAGTAATCGCGATTTTAGCAGTCGCACTATTGTTGTTCGGTGGAAAGAAAATCCCGGAGCTTATGAAAGGTCTAGGAAGAGGTGTGAAGGAGTTTAAAGACGCTTCAAAACCTGAAGAAGCAGCAACAACGACAACTAAGCCGGAGGAAAATTAAGAATTGAGATGATGCGTACCTATACTGAAGTAAAGAACGCCCTTGCTTCGGGTGATACAGTAGTACGTATCCTTGAAGGTTATTTGGCAACGATCAACGCCAACAAGCACTTGAATGCCTTTTTGGAAGTGTTCGAAGAATACGCTAAATCAAAGGCCATTGAGGTCGATCAAAAAATCAAAGATGGGACCGCAGGCCGCTTGGCTGGAATGGTGATTGGAGTGAAGGACAACCTTTGCCTCGAAGGTCATAAGGTCTCCGCAGGATCAAAAATATTAGAAGGGTTTGAGTCGTTGTTCACTGGGACAGCATTGCAACGATTGATCGATGAGGATGCTATCATTGTTGGACGGCTCAATTGCGATGAATTTGCAATGGGGAGTTCCAACGAAAATTCAGCGTTTGGCCCAGTCCTTAATCCATTAGATGAAAAGCGTGTTCCTGGAGGTTCATCAGGAGGTTCAGCGGCGGCACTCGCAGCTGGCTGTTGTACTGCAACGCTTGGAAGCGATACCGGCGGCTCCATTCGTCAACCCGCTAGTTTTACGGGCACGGTCGGACTGAAACCAACATATGGCAGAATTAGTCGATATGGATTGATTGCGTATGCATCTTCGTTTGATCAAATTGGACCATTCACAAATGATATAGCTGATGCAGCCTTGTTACTTGAGGTGATGGCGGGTCAAGATAATTATGACTCTACAGCATCAACCATTCCAGTAACTCATTATTCTCAGTTCTCGAATGAAAAAGCGTTGAAAATTGCAGTCATTCAAGAAAGCTATGAGATGGAAGGAATGGATCCTGAAGTAAAGGCGAAACTCAAACAAACAATGGAGCAACTAACCGCGAATGGACATCTCGTGGAATTTGTATCCTTTCCATATTTGGAATACATGGTTCCAACCTATTATGTACTTACCACCGCTGAGGCATCTTCCAATTTGTCGCGGTTTGACGGGGTACATTTTGGCTACCGAAGTACTGAAGCAAAAGGAGTTGAACAAACCTATAAAAAATCAAGAAGCGAAGGGTTTGGGGCAGAGGTACAGCGCAGAATTATGGCTGGAACATTCGTTCTCTCGAATGAATATTACGATTCTTATTACACCAAAGGACAAAAGGTTAGACGAGTGTTGCAAGACAAAACAAATGATATTTTGAGTCAATTTGACTTTATTTTGTTGCCAACAACTCCAACCACCGCATTTGAATTGAACGCCGTGAGCGACCCAATTTCAATGTATTTACAGGATATTTTTACGGTACACGCAAATTTAACGGGCAATCCGGCAATTTCGTTACCCCTCGGAAAACATTCAAACGGATTGCCGTTTGGAATTCAAATTATTGCCGATCACTTCGATGAGAAACGAATGTTGAGTTTTTCCAATCAATTGATGAACTTAGACGTGCAAGCATGAAAAAATTAACGATCTTCTTCACCTTTTTTACAGCGGCGTTTGTTTCAACTGCCCAAGGCGGAAACACTCCAAAGGATACACTTGTGGGTGATCAAATGATCGCTACAATTGAGCAAAGCTTAAATCTCTATTACAAAGAACACAGCTCATCTTCCAATTACGACTCCATCATTGATGCCTTGAATTATGAGGCGTCCGATATTCCTGAATTCCACGATTCGGTTTACTGCGCGCGCCTTGAGGTGATGAATGAAATGAGCCCTTTTCACTTGGATTGCAATGAAACAACGCTGGCAACACTTCGCTTTTTTGTGCAGAAACGACGAGGATTTGCACGGATTGTTCTAGGTCGTTCGCAGCTCTATTTCGACATGTTTGAGGAGAAATTAGCGGAATACAACCTCCCAATCGAATTGAAATATTTAGCTGTGATCGAAAGTGGATTGCGCCCTCAAGTGAAATCACGAGCAGGAGCATTGGGCTTGTGGCAGTTCATGTATGCAACGGGTAAAATGTACGGATTAGATGAAAATTCATACGTGGATGAACGCATGGATCCAGCGCTCGCAACTGACGCTGCTTGCCGTTACCTCAAAAAACTCTACGAAATTTACGACGATTGGAACTTGGCATTGGCAGCATACAACGCTGGACCCGGCAACGTGAACAAGGCCATCCGACGATCGGGAAATAAATTGACGTACTGGGAAGTACGCCCATTTTTGCCAACAGAAACACAAGGGTATGTTCCCAATTTTATCGCGGCAGCTTATTTGTTGACCTATCACGCGGAACACAACATTATTCCAGCCGAAGCAGAGGTCCACTACTACCAATTGGATAGCATTTGTCTAAAAAAAGGAGTTAAATTCTCCACAGTGAGTTCGCTACTTCAAATGGACATAGAGGAAATAAAAACCTTAAACCCCATTTACAAACGTGATTTTGTTCCCTTCTCGCCTGAAAAATATTGTTTGACTTTGCCCTTGGAGCAAATCGGGAGACTCATCACGTTGGAAGACAGTTTGTACAAATTGGAATATGCGGGAACTGCACCTCCAGCCGTTGTTGTTATTCAAAACCCTATAGACCCAGTAAACCCTGCGACGAATCCAGCTACAAACCCAAACACAACTCCAACGCCAGCTGTATCGTATGACACGCACAAAGTAAACACAGGTGAAACGCTTGGCTCTATTGCATCAAGATATGGCATGTCCGTTACCGAATTGCAACGCATCAACGGATTGAATTCAACGCGAATTTATGTGGGTCAACGGTTAAAAATAAAAGAAGGAACGGGTACGCAAATCACGCCACCCAGCACTACGCCGAAACCGCCAGCTGCCGCGAAATCATATTATAAAGTCAAGTCAGGTGACACCTTCGGACAAATTGCGCAACGACACCGATTAACACAGGCGCAACTTAAAAAGTTGAACCCGGGAATCAATGTTGATCGTCTCAGTATTGGACAGAGTATTCGCGTCAAATAAGCTGAATCGAGAAATTTTTGCCCGATTTTTGCTAGTTAGTTTAAAAAAACAGGAATGATCGCACGTAACTTTACCCTTTTCTCGGCACTAGCAGCCCTATTTATTTTTACACAATGCGAGGCACTTCGCTCACGCTCTTCTGGTGGACTTCACGTCACAGGAATGGTTGGTGAAATTATGGTTGTTTGTGAATCAGATATATGGAACGCTGAAATGCGTCAGCACCTCGATTCTGGATTGACACAATTTATCTTGCCATATATGCCAGATGTAGCCACTTTCGAACTTGTGCAGCGAACACCAGATCGCTTTGAAGGAAGCTTCAAGCGCTACCGAAACACCTTAATGCTCAACATTGATCCTGCGTATAAAGGTGCTAAGGGATTAGTTGAAGTTCGAGAAAATGTGTGGGCCAATGGACAAATGGTTGTGGACGTAACAGCAAAAGACTTTACACAACTCCTTGAAACGATTAAATCAAGTGTTGGGGAAATTCACAGTAGATTCGATACTGCCGAGTGGACACGACTAATGAAACGTTATCAGGACAAACCCGACAATGTACTTGCACAATTGGTAAAGAAAAACTTTGGGATTGGAATGGCGCTCCCAAATGGATCAAAGATTGTGTCGAATCGAACGAATTTTTTCCGAATAGAGTTTCCTAAGACCTTTCGTCCAATCGATTTTGGTGCAGAAGGCAGAGATGCTGGAGGCATACACTCTGGGATCCTGGTGTATCAATATGACTATATTGATTCCAACCAATTGACGCTGGAAAAGCTACTCACTGCGCGGGACACGATGCTGAAATACAACGTTCCTTCTGAAATTAAAGGAATGTACATGGGGACCCAATACGTTGATTACGTATATCCTGAATGGAATCGCGCTGCGTCAGCAACTGGTAAAGTCAAAGGATTCGACATGCGCGGAATGTATGTGTTTCAAGGAAATGGCAAAGCAGGAACTGGAGGCGCATTTTGGGCATTTCATTTTGTAAACCCAAACACAAAAAAAATTGTGTGCATCAGTGGCTATGTTGATGCGCCGCCCACAACGAGCTGGACGCAACCTTTACGTGAAATTCAAGCCGTGCTTAGGAGTGTTTATCTGGCCAAATGAAAATCACGGCAACCATTATTACCTTCAACGAAGAACGAAACATTGAACGCTGTATTCGCTCGCTAGAAGGCGTTGCTGATGAAATTATCGTGTTGGACAGCTTTTCTTCCGATCGCACAAAGGAGATTTGTGAAGGGTTCACTGTTCGATTTGAACAACGCGCTTGGGAAGGATACTCTGAATCGAAAAATTACCTGAACGCGCTTGTTTCGACCGACTATATTTTGTCGCTGGACGCAGACGAAGCATTGGATGATCAGCTAAAGCAAGCAATACTAACCGTGAAATCGAATCCAAATCCTCAGGTCTATGCAGTCAATCGGCTCACGAATTATTGTGGAAAGTGGATCAAACATTCGGGTTGGTATCCCGACGTGAAAGTGCGACTTTTTTCAAAGGAAGGATCGTTTTGGGACGGAGCGATTGTCCATGAAACATTGGTTTTTCCTAAAGAACTGAAGGTTGAGCCGCTTGCTGGTCACCTCGAACATTATTCGTATTATTCGCAAGAGGATCACCGAAAACGAGCCGATACCTACTCACGTTTGACAGCGCAGAAAATGCATGAACAAGGAAAAAAGGCATCGGCGCTGAAACCGTATTTGAGTGCCATTGGACGTTTCGTTTCGATGTATGTGCTTAAATTGGGTTTTTTAGATGGAAAAATGGGCTTTCGGATCGCGTGGATTAGTGCGCAGTCGAACGTATTTAAATACAAAGAATTGAGGAGATTGAATCGTGAAAACAATTGATTTAACTGACAAACGCATCATTATTAGCCGAACGGATAGTATCGGTGACGTCATGTTGACGCTGCCTTTGTGTGCATGGATCAAGGAGAATTTTCCCACCTGTACGATCATTTTTCTAGGAAAAGGATATACAAAATCCGTTGTCAATGCCTTTGATTTGGTGGATGAGTTTGTGGATTGGAAGACCTTCGAAAACCAACCAAAAGTGGAACAGACAGCCTGTTTTCGCGACCTCAATGCGGACGCCATCGTTCATGTGTTTCCCAACAGAGACATTGCATCGCTTGCGAAGAAAGTGCGTATTCCCGCCCGTATAGGCACTTCGCATCGATCGTTTCATTTATTAACCTGTACGCATCGTCCGAGCTTTACGCGCAAACGCTCGGAGCTACACGAAGCACAATTGAACCATGAATTGCTCCGCCCATTTGGCTTAACGGAAATACCAACCCCTGAAGCGATTTCAGTAGCGACAGCTCATTTTCATGCGCCAAAGGTGGAATTGCCTGAATTTATTTCAAACGTGCTTCAAAACGGCGCAAAAAGCATCATTCTTCATCCAAAGTCGCAAGGCAGTGCACGCGAATGGCCGATGGAAAAGTATGTGGGGCTAACGAATGAACTCGTGGCGCGCGATTACCGTGTTTTTTTCACAGGAACAGAAGCGGAAGGTGACGCATTCCGAGCCCTGATTCCCACTCATCCAAACGTCATTGATACAACAGGAAAACTCGATCTCAATCAATTGATTGTTCTTATTTCCAAGGTCGATTCCTTGGTTGCATGCTCTACGGGTCCGCTGCACATCGCAGGATTTCTGGGGATCAAGACAATAGGCTTTTTTGTTCCAAAACGACCGATTCATCCAGGAAGATGGAGGGCATTGGGCCCCAAGGTCACTATTTTAATGAACGACGAGCATTGCTCGAATTGCGCCAAAAAAGCGGATTGCAACTGCATTGCGGATATTTCTGTGGAACGGGTTTTGGAGATAATATGAATCACACCTAGCGTTTTTTCTTATTTTCATGGATGTAAATAGTTGAGAAAGCATCAAACACCTCCTCCATATCATCTACACAAACGCCGTCGTAGCGATTTCTACGGGGATTCTCTGTGCGGGATTTTGCTACGCAAATGACCTTGAAAATTGGTGGATCTACGGTTTGTTTGCCCTGTTCTCAACATTTTCGGTTTACAATGGTCAGCGGCTGATCAAGTCTAAGCAACCCCCACAAACACCTTGGCTAACGTGGGTGAAACGACATGAACGTTTGCTCTACTTGGCAACGTTTGCAAGCTCTTTGCTCACTGTTTCAACCTTGCTGCTGATTGGGAAATTGTCTTGGGAATCGTTGATTTTGTTGGGGATAACGGGTGTTGTGAGCTTTTTCTATGTCTTTCGTATCAAGGGAAAAAACCTGCGCGAGGTGCCGTATATGAAGATTCATTTCATCGCGTTTACGTGGGCGGCGGTGCTCATTTTGTTCCCGATGTTGAACGAAAAAGGGTGGAGCGAAGCTGTGATTTGGCAGTCCATAGCGCATTATTTTTTCGTGCTGGCGCTTGGAATTCCCTTCGATATCCGCGACGTAAAGTACGATGCTGCTTCGCAAAAAACCATTCCACAGGTGTTGGGAATTGCAAGGGCAAGGGTAATTTCCACGGTGTTTTTATTCACGTTTATGGCGATTATGTTGCTTGTCAATGAGGCGTTTTTAGTCAACTATAGCTTCTATTTCGCAGGATTCATTTTATTTTTACTAATTCTATTTACGAACGAAGGTCGAGGTGATCTTTATTGCGGAGGTGCCATCGACGGTTCAATTGGTCTTGTCGGCTTGAGTTATTTCATGGTGTAGCGATATGGAACTTCCAACGATTGTACATTATAGTTTGCACCTTATCGCGCCAGGAATCATTGGGTGGGTGTTTTTTCGGAACAACTGGAAACGAGCTTGGCTCCTCATGCTCCTCACAATGATTGTCGATCTAGATCACCTGCTTGCAACGCCCATTTTTGATCCGAATCGGTGCAGCATTGGCTTTCACCCTTTACATTCGTATGTCGCAATCAGCCTGTATCCCATTTTGCTTTTCTTTGGAAAAACGCGCATTATCGGCGTTGGATTGCTGTTTCACATGTTGACGGACTGGATAGATTGTTGGATGGTTGGAAACGGCTTCGTCATTGGATAACTGGAAACGGTAGGTGAACTTCCGTTCACTTTCGAAAGTGTACTTTCTCTTGCCTTTGGATCGCTGTATTTTAGGACGGGTCACAGCATTCCAACAATCCAGTGATCCAACATTCCAACAATCCAACAATCCAATTTTAGAAGTGATAAATAAAAGAATGGTCTACGTTTTTTAAATGCAGTGAAATGCCGTATCTTGTGTGTATGAAACGCATCTCTCTTCTCCTCTTTTTGTGCAGTACATTTTTCGCCACGGCGCAAGACATCAAAATCATTTTTCTCAAAGAGAATACGAAACAGACCACCCTGTTTGAGGAAGAATTGATCTCTGAACGAAGCGCGGCAAGGAGAAAACGGTTAAACATTGCACATAGTGAGTTCGATCTTCCCGTGAACCACGACATTATTGCAGCAATGACTGCTGATGGAGAGGTGATGAATGTTTCGAGATGGCTGAATGCGTTGACCTTCAAATCGCCATTAACATCCGATGAACTCTTGTTGAAATACGATTTCATCGACCGAATTCAAGTGGTAAAAAGCTCGGGAAAATCAGCCATAATTAAGGATGTGGGGGAAACGAAATCGTTGAATTATGGATTAGCCACTGTACAAATTGAGCAAATCAACCTGAATTGTTTACACGACATGGGCTTTACAGGAGAGAATGTGCTTCTGTGTGTAATTGATGCTGGTTTTCGTAAAATGGATTCGCTGAATTATTTCTCCAACGTGTACCTGGAGGGGAGGGTGTTGGACACCTATAATTTTTTGGATTCCGCTCAAACTGTCTATGATTACAGTGGACATGGAAGCGCTGTGGCGTCTTGTATTGTTGCAGAAAACTCGACACCGGATCAATACATAGGTGCCGCAGTAGATGTGGATTTAGCGTTGTACGTGAGTGAAGATGTTTCTTCTGAAACGGAGATTGAAGAATTTAATTTAGTGGCAGCCTTGGAGCGTGCCGATTCAATTGGAGTGGATGTCGTCAATATTTCGCTCGGCTATTTCGCGTTTGATGATTCTACTACCAGTCATGTTTATTCGGATTTGGATGGCCAAACAACCATTGCTGCCATTGGTGTGAACATCGCAAAATCGATGGGTATTTTTGTGGTCAATTCTGCTGGAAATTCGGGCCCGTCGAATATTTCAACACCGTGTGATGCTCCGGGAACATTTTGTGTTGGCGCAGTAGCGGGTTTGGGAGAGTATGCTTGGTTTTCATCGGTTGGGCCGTCAGCAGATGGCAGAGTCAAGCCTGATGTGATGGCAAGAGGCGGAGAAGCGTGGATTGTGAACGGGGCTGACTCGCTACAAGCGGCCAATGGCACTTCGTTTGCCTCACCCATCATAAGTGGAGGTGTGGCGTGTTTGATTCAAGCGCACCCAACTAAATCTGTGGATGAACTCATGGATGCCATTCGTGCGTCGGCTAGTCTGTTCACAAATCCAAACGATTCGATGGGGTATGGAATTCCTGATTTTTGCTTGGCGAATGCTATTTTAAATGGAAATGTTGGTGTTTCTTACTTGGAATCAGTGGAGCTCTCTGTTCACCCAAATCCAACCAGCGGCATCGTAACTATTTCTGGACTCACTGGAATAAATGAATTCGTGCATGTTTCGCTCTACGACAATTTAGGGAGGTTGGTGTTGAATGAAACACACGTTGCTACGAACGCTGAACTGAACCTAAATGTATCCGCACTTTCGCATGGCGTCTATCAATTGATCGTTCGTGATGGGGATGAAATTCAACGGAGTGCGGTTTGCGTTGCGAGATGATGGGAGCATATTGAAAGATGGAATTAGCGTCCCAAACCCTCCAATAATCCAAAAATCTAACAATCCAATGATCTAGTAATCCTTATGCGAACAATGCCTGAACAACCTCGGTAATCTTTCCGCAAAGCACCAGTTCAATGCTAAAGTTCTTTTGGTCGATTCCTTTGTTGTATTTTGAAATGATGATTTTATCAAAGCCCAATTTTTCCGCTTCGTAGATGCGCTGTTCAATGCGATTAACAGGTCGAACCTCGCCAGAAAGGCCAACTTCTGCCGATAGCGCCACATTTTTGGGAATCGGAAGATCGGCATTGGAAGAGAGTACGGCTGCCACAACAGCTAAATCGATCGCGGGGTCGTCCACTTTGATTCCGCCCGCGATGTTCAAGAAAACATCCTTCGCTCCGAGTTTGAATCCGCACCGCTTTTCCATGACTGCGAGGAGCATGTTGAGTCGCTTGCTGTCAAATCCGGTGGAGGAGCGTTGAGGTGTTCCGTACGCTGCTGTACTCACAAGTGCTTGGACTTCAATCAACATCGGGCGCATGCCTTCTAAGGTAGCCGCAATGGATATGCCGCTCAAGGTGCTGTCTGTATTGGTAATCAGAATTTCGGAAGGGTTCTCAACCTGGCGCAAGCCTTGGCTGTTCATTTCATAAATTCCCAGTTCGTTCGTGCTCCCAAATCGGTTTTTGATGGAACGGAGCAGGCGATACACGTGGTTGCGGTCGCCTTCGAATTGTAGCACGGCGTCCACCATGTGTTCCAGTACTTTTGGTCCAGCGAGCGATCCTTCTTTGGTGATGTGCCCAATCAAAAAGACGGGTACGTTGCTTTGTTTGGCATAACGAAGCAGCTGTGCGGTGCATTCACGCACTTGCGAAATGCTGCCCGGCGAACTTTCGATATTGGGAGAATAGAGCGTTTGGATTGAGTCGATGACCAATAAATTCGGTTGCACGTTCTCCGCCTGCTGG
Source organism: Crocinitomicaceae bacterium (assembly GCA_041303175.1). Taxonomy (GTDB): domain Bacteria; phylum Bacteroidota; class Bacteroidia; order Flavobacteriales_D; family Crocinitomicaceae; genus UBA4466. Next base: position 16,056 of record JBFYPU010000091.1, read on the forward strand.
AAAATATTTTGAATGTTGGTTTCGGTGAGAATAAAACACGCTTGATTGTTGACCCCAATTCGTTCGGCGCGCATCTTGATTTGCTGGTCGCTTTCTTCCCCCGAAACGTAGAGAACGTTCATTTTTGCGGTCGTCACAGCCACTTGAAGCAGCAGGGTAGATTTCCCAATTCCAGGTTCGCCTCCAAACAAAACAAGCGATCCAGGCACCATGCCACCGCCGAGTACGCGGTCCAGTTCAGAGTCGCCGAGCATTATCCGCGGGTGTTCGTGTTTTTCAATTTCTTGGAGCGATTGCGGTTTGGCAGCCCGCTCAGAACGAGAAAAGGCAACCACTTGTGGTACTTGTGCACTGATCACTTCCTCCACAAAGGTGTTCCATTCGCTGCACGAAGGACATTTCCCCAACCATTTGGAGGTTTCGTGACCACAATTTTGACAGAAAAATGCTGATTTTACCTTCGCCATGCCCTAGATTTGGCATAAAGATAGAGATTAGTTCGACAATTATCGGTACTATTGATAGAGCAAATCCATGTTTCAGAGACGATTTACACACTTTCTTCAAACCTTGACAGGTCGCGCGTTTTGGGGTAGAAACACCCACAATTCGGCTGTTTTTTGGAAGCGATCACTGGTCTTTTTACCGTGGTATCTGCTGTCGGTGGTGATGGGAATGTTGGATCTTCTCTTCGTGGGCTATTTGTTCAACGGCATTATGAGAATCACCCGAGCGCAACGGCGAAAATTATCCGAAGCGGAATTGGATCTTTTTGCGAATTTACCTGCTGAACGCCCGTATTTGCAAACAGTGTTGGTGTGTGAGCGTTCATGGATTGCTCGCCTAGGAGCGAAGCTGACACGAAGAAATAGCCTCGGATTGGGACTTGCCAATACCATTCACTTCAGTCGGGAAATTGATACTTCGTGCGAATTCGATCAGCGTTGGTTTGTACACGAGATTGCGCACACGCTTCAATTCAAATACCGCGGTTTGATTTACATCCCAGAAGCCTTGATTGCGCAGAAGTTTTCGGGTTATTCCTTTGGTGGAAAAGAAACGGTTTGCGCCGCGAAATACTTGCGTGCTTTTAATCCTGAACAACAAGCGGATATGTTTGTGATGTTGCAGTTGTCGCAAGTTGAAAGCGAAATTCGGGGGGAAATTGAGCGGGGGAAGTGGTGAGTTTGTAGAACGAGTATCCAGCAAAAACTAACCCGTGGACTGAGGTGCTACATTGAGCCTGTTGAAATGCTCTCGAAGCCCGAAGCCGGACACCCCACCAAAAATTCAAAACCCACAACCTGATTGCTCAAGCTGCGGGTTTTTTACTTCTATTTAATCTACTACTACTACCTTTTTTAAACGCGAACGACGCGTTGTGGTCACCTTGTTTCAGACTTCAAACGTGAAATCCGCACTGAAGGGAGGTGACTATCCTGCGAAATTGCGACGTGCCGCTTGCTGGCATTTGCGTTTACGTTTCGCTTTGATGCGTTTGATGCGACGTGATTTTTTACCTCCGTCGATATATGTACCAGCTTCTATGCTAGTGGATTGCTTTTCCGTTGTGATGTCTACACTCGCCATTCCTGCAAAGCAGAAACAAAATACGATGGCTGTCAATAAATACTTCATAGTCCTCTGGTTTATGACTTCTAAAACGGTAAAAATACGATATTGTTGCGTTGAGCCTAAGAAATATTAATCAAAAAGTGCATTTTGTTCGTTGTGAAGTTCAGTTTGTTCGAAAACACACTGCGATTTGCTGCTATTTATCGTAGGATTTAAGCACGTCTTCAATCACGCCTTCCACGGTTTCTTCTTTGATAACGAAGACGGTTTCGGTGTAATTCTTGGCATTATGGATATTGTTCCAACCAGTATTGAATTCTTCGATCACTTCGTTGATGTGCGATTTTTCGGCTGCGCTGATGTTCGGGTATTGAACCAAGAACGTGGATAAAAGTCCGGTGGCTTTGCGGATATCATATTTCAAATCAAATCCCTTGGTGTTGAGGAGCTCGGTGAATTGCTTTTGCAGTTCATACTCGGTCGTGTATTTTGCATTTCGAATGGCGGCATGTTCCAGCGCAAACGCGTCGATGTCTTTGACAATTTTAGCGGCCAAGTAATCAAATTCGGCAATAACGTTCGCGTAAACTTCTTGATCCGTTTTCACTTCGCCGGTGTAAATGTCCATCCGTCGCCATTTGTTGTCTATTTTCAGGTCGATCTCAAAAACGCTGCAGTCGCCAATGCTGTCGTACACGAATGGAAG
>JBFYPU010000092.1:0-25560 GCA_041303175.1 Crocinitomicaceae bacterium
TCCGATGCAATTCCGCAGACTTCGCCACCCGATTTAAAGATATTGATGAATTGATTGTCCGCAATCACGTCCAATTTTTGTTGCTCCTCGCCTTGAATATTGGTGCTCCCCTCAGATCCGAGGAAATTCTCTAGCAGTCCTGCACGGCGCACGTCGTTGCTCACAATTTTGGACGCAACAGCAATGTCATTTAATAATCGAGAAAGTTCGCCTGTTGCAAACGGAAATTCCGCTTGGCGATCCATAATAAACTCATGGAGCGTAGTCATTTTGGACATGTTTCAATGTTTTGTACAAATATCGCTAAAATGAAACAAACGGTGAACGCACTAAGCATTTAGGCATAAAAAAACCCCGACGATCTGAAAAGTCAAATGTCGGGGTTTGAAAGGAATTGAGTGAAAGTTATTTCTTCACGATTTTTTTCGTGGTTGAAGCTTCTCCAGAAGCAATCGTTACGTAGTAAACACCTTCAGCGAATGTTGATGTATTTACGTTCAATTGGTGAACTCCTGCTGTTTGCGTACCTTCTTCGAAGCGTGCAATTTCTTTTCCTGTGATGTCAACGATTTCAACTGTCACGTCAGATGCATTTCCAAGTGTGTAACGAACTGAAACTTCATCCGTCGCTGGATTTGGGAATACGATCGCTCCATACACTTGGTTATTTTCTTCCAACCCGATTGTGTTGCTCGCTGGACTCAAGTTCATTTGAACCATTGGTGTATTTGTAGTAAAGTACCACGTTTGGTCAACATCGTCAAACAAGAAACATGTTTGCTCAGGAGCCTCACCTGCAGTACCAATAATAGCTCCATTTGTTGTACCACCGTCTCCGTCAGAACGAACCGCGATGAAGTAAGTTTCACCAGCTGTTAATGGGAAACCAGCTTGACCAGAAATAAGGTCTAGATTCACCATTGTTCCAAGGTTATTTTGTGCAATTGTGAATTCCAATGATTGATCTTCTAAAACGAGTGCTGTTTCCAATGATGTTCCATTTGGATCCAATGAATACACTTGCGCACTGATGATAGAACCAACAACCGCTGTTGATGCAACACGGATATCAACCGAGTAAATGTTGTCGTTCGCGAAAATATCGTAGTAGCTTCCCAACGTGAAACCATCACCTGCATTACTGAATGTTCCGGCTTGTGTTGCTTTATTTCGTGCATACGAGGAATTGGTTACCTCAAACGAAACGGGTGCAAGACCGTTGTCTGTTGGCACGTCATCTACCTCATTTTGAGTAATGTTCCAATCTACATTGTACGTTCCCAATCCATTCGGTGTGAAAGGCGCAGAAAGCACCAAGCTATCGTAATCACCTGCAACAATATCAATTCCTAATGGGCTTGTTCCAGAGAACGTTGCCGCTCCAGTAATATCAACAACCAATTGAACATCTGTTTGTGTAGCAAGACCATTGTTCTGTGCATTGGCAGTAAAATCAATTCCTGTTTGTTGTGATAAAGGAATTTTGTAGTAATTCAACCCAGCAGTTCCCCAGAAAGGAGTGTTTGCTGCGATATCATTGTCTGGGTTTGTTGTCAACGCGATGTCGTCAATGTACCATCCGTAAGTAATCCAAACATTTGGATTTGTTGAAAAGTTGGGGAAGTTCGTAGTCCATTGGAAACGAATGTAAATCGTTGTTGCGCCACTAATATATGGTGCAAGGTTTACTGAAATGGATTCAGGGTTTGCGTAAGCAGCACCACCAGCAGCAGAAAGAACCGAGTAATCCAAGTTGTTACGTACTGTTGTAAACGTCGTTCCGTTTGTACTCACTTGCACTTCTTGAAGGTCATTGAAACGTGCTCCAAACTCTTCAAACGTCAAGGTAACTTGATCAGTTCCAGCCAATGTTTGAATGTCAATTGCTGGAGAAGTTAATGTGTAAATTACATCCAACTCCTGCGTTCCAGCTTGTGCATCTCCATTGGAAAGTTCAGCAAAATTTCCTCCAGAAGTGGAAGTAATTCCATTTGCAGACCACCATCCGTCAGAAGTTGCATCAACTGACCAACCAAAGGCAGCTCCAGTTTGACCGTCGTTGTCTATCACCCAACTTCCAAGTCCTGCACTAAAATTTTCAGTCCAGAAAGTAATTCCGAGTGCTTTAGGTTTGAAGGTGAGATCAGAGGGCGCTTGCTGAACAGCGTCCAGTTTCATATCGTTGAAAGAAAAAGGTCTTTCAAGGACTTGTGCAAAAGACATTCCTACCGAGAAGATAGAAACGAATACACTTAAGTAGATTTTTTTCATAATTCCAATTTTATTAGATGTTTCAAAAATACGAGAATTTACGCGGATTCTCCAAACCGTTTAAGTATCAAAACTTACCTGTCACGCAGGAATGGTAACATTTCACGGATTTCATTTAATTCTGATCGTTTTAAAACAACGTTTGTCACAACGGTTTCGTTGGCGGCGAGCTGTGTTTCAATGCCCAATGGATTCACATATACAGAATCTCCAGAATAGACAAATTGGTTTGCGTCCATGCCGATGCGATTTACCCCGACCACAAAACTTTGGTTTTCAATCGCTCGGGCAGTCAAAAGCGTTTTCCAATGCAAGGATCGTTTGTTGGGCCAATTGGCAACATATAGGATAAGGTCATACGCAGCTTCCCCATTCTCAAGGATTCGGTTGCGTACGATTTCTGGAAACCGCAAATCATAGCAAATTTGAAGTTGAATGTTCCAACCGTGGAGCGGTACGATCTGTTCTTGAGTGCCAGCGGTAAAATGATCCGATTCGTGCGCCAAGCCAAATGTTTTGCGTTTGTTATAGATTGCTACCTCACCCGATGCTCGAACAAACACACCTCTGTTGTAAAAGGTGTCATTTTCAGAAATCATCAAGGAGGTGTATACAGCACAGTTTTTTTCAGCGGCTAATTTTTTCAGCCAAGTCAATGAAGGTCCATCCATCTTTTCAGCAAGCGAAGTGTTCATGCTGAATCCCGTTTGAAACATCTCGGGTAAAACGATTAAATCCGTTTCACAAATTTCGGCCAAGAGCGATTCGAAATGTTGGAAATTTGCCGATGGATTTTCCCATCGTTGGTCGGCTTGTACGAGGGTTACAATTAAATCGCGCATAATTTCTGTGCTGCTAGTTGAAGGGTTTGTTCATCCTTTGCGAAGCAAAAGCGAATGACGTGTTGATCGGTTCCGTCTGCGTTAAACACGGAAATTGGAATCGCTGCAACGCCATGTTCTGTGGTCAGCGTTTTGCAAAATTCCACATCTGATTCCGTTGAAATGTCTGTATAGCGCGCCGTTTGAAAATAGGTTCCGTCGCAGGGGAGCAATTCAAAGCGGCTTGTGGCGAGCAATGACTGGAAGAAATCGCGCTTTTCTTGATAGAACTGTCCGAGTGCGGAAACGTTCACGGTGGGCAGATAGTCTGCCAAAACGGTCTGCGCAACACTGTTCACGCAGAACACATTGAATTGGTGAACCTTTTTGATTTCATCCATCAACCATTTCGGTGCAGTGAGGTAGCCAATTTTCCAGCCCGTCACGTGAAACGTTTTTCCAAATGAGGAAACGGTTATGGTGCGGTTCCAACAACTCGGATACGCATGGGCTGAAATGTGCTTTTGTTCGAAGGTGATGAATTCATATACTTCATCCGAAAGGAGAAGAATTTGCTCATTTTTCAGGAGCAGTTCTTCGAGTTCATCCATGTCTTGTTTTGCCCAAACGCGCCCAGAGGGATTGTGCGGATTGTTCACGACGATCATGCGGGTGCGCGAAGTGATGGCCGCGTTAATTCGATCCCAATCGGGTAAAAAGTCTGCGTTGAGTTGAACACGAACGGGAACTCCGCCTGCCAAAATCACCACTGGTTCGTAGCAATCATAACTCGGGTCGAGCACAATGACTTCATCGCCTTTTTGGATCATCGCCATGATTGCCGTAAAAATTCCTTGGGTTGCCCCAGCCACGGTTATGATTTCTTCTCCGGGTGTCAAACGTCGATCGTAGTGATTTTCAATTAGCTCCGAGAGCGCGACCAGCAAGTTCGGATTTCCAGGCATGGGCGCATATTGGTGGACGTTTTCATTCAATTTCTGATGAAACAGGGCAAGCAACGCTGGGTCAACAGGAAAATTAGGAAAGCCTTGCGACAGGTTAATGGCATTGTGTTCAGCAGCCAATTTCGACATTACAGTAAAAATGGTGGTGCCAACATGAGGAAGTTTCGACATTCTCTTAAGTTTTGAATGAAATCGGTACGAAGCTTAAAAATAAGAAAATACCGCTGCGAGAAAACCATTCACTGCAAAACGATGCACGTTTTCTGCATTTATCACCAAATGGAAAGGGAAACGAGTTCGTCAGCTCAAAATTAGCATAAAACCGCGCAAGTAAATCATTAACAGACCTTAACAGAAATGCGCTTGTGGATTGTGTTTAGCACGATTACCTTTGCCAACACATTAACTATCAATCAATATGAAATACGGAATGACACTTTTGGCGGGCTTTATTGTTTGCTTGCTTTCAGGAACAACCTTCGCACAAGGCGAACAACAAGTGGTAAAAGAAATGCGAAGCATCAAGAAAGAAGTACGAATCGAGGAGGAAAATGGGGTCCAAACCTTAAGCATTTCGACCGATGAAAACGGCGTGAAAACAGAAGAAGTTTACATAGGGGAAGAAGCCGAAAAGAAGATGGCAGAAATGTCATTGGGCGCACCGACAAAGAAATCGGTGAAAGAAAAGGAGGAAAGTGTAGAAGTGAATGTTGAGCAGCAGGCGAATGATAAGAAAGTGACGATTAAAAAAACGTCAAACGGAGCTGAAACCGTTGAAGTGTATGAAGGCGAAGAGGCAGATAAAAAGCTGAAAGAATTAGAGTCTGAAACCGGCACAGCGTTTGACGGAAGCGAGAAAAAAATCGTTGTAAAGAAAAAGGAAGTTCGTAGAAAGAAGAAAAAGGATTTAATGGACATGGAATAAGTAGATTCCATCAAATTTCAATGAAACCGCATGAATCTCGTATTTGTGCGGTTTTTTTGTACTTTCGAATCATGTTTAAACGAATGTTCCCCTTACTTTTTGTCCTTGTAGCATGTGGATCGAGCGAATCTACGCCTTTTTGTAAATGCATGAAAGCAGGTAACGAATTGAATGAATACGCCGCGGAAGTGTTGAAGAATCAAGTAATTGATGCGGCCGTAGAAAAAAAGATGACATCCCTAAAACAAACCAAGAAAAAGCTTTGTGCGTCCTACGAAACCATGGGGGGTGCGAAAATGCTCGAGCTCAAACGAGCGTGTGCCGAGACAAATGAAGAGATGCCAAACTAGACGAAAAACCGCATCAGATGCGATCCAAAAGATTCTCAAACTGAATTTCTGGATAAGGTCGAACGTTAAGCTTCAAACACAACATCCAGAGCTTCGCACATAGCCGCAGCTGCAAGATCCAACTGGTCTTTCGTGTGCGCTTGAGAAATAAATCCAACTTCATAGCCGCTAGGTCCAATGTACACGCCTCGCTCCAACAATGCGTTGAAAATGCGTCTAAATCCATCCATGTTTGGATCAATTTGATCGGCTTTGCGAATGCGTTTTTTACCGTCGAAAGACAACCAGAAAATGGATCCAACTGTGACCAACTCAAAGTTGTAGCCGTTGGCAAGTGCGTGCGCATTGATTTGATCCACAAAATAAAGCGTTCGTTCCCGCTGCTCTTCGTAGAATCCAGGTTGTGCGCATTCAGTCAATTGGGCAATTCCAGCGGCCATCGCAACCGGATTTCCAGAGAGTGTTCCGGCTTGATACACAGGCCCATCGGGTGACACACACGCCATGATTTCAGCGCGCGCGCCATACGCACCCACAGGCAAACCACCACCAATAATTTTACCGTAGGTAATGATGTCGGGCGTGATACCGAGTAACTCCGCTGCACCATTGAACCCAACGCGGAAACCAGAAATCACCTCATCGAAAAACAACAACACGCCCTTTTCGGTGCACAAATCTCTGAGCTCTTGAAGGAATGTTGTTTCCTGAAGCAACAAACCGTTATTCGCTGGAATTGGTTCGATGATCGCGCAGGCCAAATCATCACTGTATGCTTCAAAACACGCCTTGAGCGCATCGATATCATTCAAAGGAACAACCAACGTTTCAGCCGCATACGCTTCTGGAACGCCAGCACTTGATGAGGTTCCAAAAGTCACTAATCCACTTCCTGCTTTCACCAACATGGAGTCAACGTGACCGTGGTAGCATCCTTCAAACTTTAAGACCTTGTTTTTCCCGGTAAATCCACGGGCCAAGCGCAAAGCAGACATTACAGCCTCCGTGCCTGAACTCACAAATCGGATTTTATCAATGAATGGATTGCGCGATAAAATCAATTCTGCCAATTCATTTTCCAAAACCGTAGGCGCACCAAAACTAGATCCGTTTTGCAACGCCGCCACAATTCCTGCATACACTTTTGGATGGTTGTGACCCAAAATGAGTGGCCCCCAACTACAGCAAAAATCAATGTATTTGTTGCCATCTTCATCCCAAATGTGACAACCGTCGCCGCGTTTAATGAAAATTGGCGAACCGTCAACCGATTTAAATGCCCGAACAGGAGAATTCACTCCACCCGGAAAATAGGTCTTGGCCGTTTCATAAAGTGCATTGGATTTGGTACGGTTTACAGCTGTTTTTGTCGGCTCCATTTGGATGTGTTTTTGGGAGTACAAAGATACGCTTTTTCAGATCGATAATGGATGGAATTGGGAAGATTTACTACCTTTATTCTTTAATTTTAGTTATGACGGAAGAAGAATCAAAAAAAATTCGGAAAGCGAATAGAATTAAGTTGATTGTAGCGGTTTTGGTGGGCATTGCAGCTTACTTTGGTACAAGCTATATCATGGAAAAGTGGCTTCACTAAAGGTCAAAAAAGGACTAAAATTTTGAACTATGAGAGTAATATTGGCAACAATTATTGGATTAATATGTGGGAACGTGGTAAACATGGGAATTGTTGGTTTTGCCAATTTTCCTGAGGCGCCAACCAAACCAAGTGAATTTGAGGCGTACATCGCCGCAATGAACGCGCTCACAGTTATGGATTACCTGATTCCCCTTGCGGCTCACTTGTTAGGCGTGTTAACAGGACTTCTTGTTGCACGATTTATTTGTAGGACATCCAATATCCCGATCTATATTGTGGGGGGTTTGCATCTTATCGCTTCGGTTATTATGATCTTCATCATTCCCGCTCCAGGCTGGTTTGTTGCACTTGATCTCATTATACCCGTGTTATTGATCATCTATTTTCTTCGACTTAAACGAAAAAACTAATGTTTACAGGAATTATCGAGCAATTGGGAACGGTTACGAACATATGTCGCGAAGCCGAAAACGTACATTTTACTGTCAAGGCACCGATGACGAACGAGCTTAAAATCGATCAGAGTGTAGCGCATAATGGTTGCTGTTTGACCGTTGTTGAACTTGATGCCGAGGAATATGTTGTGACTGCGATCCACGAAACGTTGCTCAAAACAAACCTGAATTCATGGGAGGTGGGAACAAAAGTAAACCTCGAGCGCTGCATGCAAATGAACGGGCGATTGGATGGGCATATTGTTCAAGGGCACGTGGATGCCATGGGAATCTGTACCGACATCGAAGATCAAAATGGAAGTTGGAAGTACACCTTTCGCTACGAAACTGATGCCGTGACGGTCGAAAAAGGATCCGTAACGGTTAATGGCACCAGCTTAACTGTGGTCGACTCGAAAGATCAAGCCTTTTCAGTCTGCATCATACCCTACACACATGAATTCACGAATTTTCACACCCTCACCATTGGTAGCACGGTCAATTTGGAGTTCGATATCATCGGAAAATACGTTGCCAAACTTTTCAAAAAATAGCGTTGGTTCATCCAGTATTCTTAGGATGAATCGCGAATTGAAATATGTCATTCGTTGAGGTGTAACCTTCTTTCCATGGATCGTTATCTTTTGGAAACCTCATGGACTTAAAACACTCACTATGAAGACAACGACTCTCCTAATTATCTGGCTTTTTCTCGGCACCGCGACTGTTTTCGGACAAGACAATTTAACCCTCAAATTGAAAACAACGCAAGGTCATGCCATGCCCAATATTGACGTGAAGGCCGTCAACGGAACCGATGTCGTGAAAGGAAAAACCGACAACGCAGGATCAGTAACCTTGATATTGACACAAGTGGGGACGTACTCGTTGAGTTATTTGGAAATGGAAAATTTTTACGCTTACGAAGTGAAGGAAGGTTTTCGGGGTTCACTCACCAAAACGGTTACCTACGATCCGAAAGGTGTGTTTGCAGAACCCATTACTGCCGACCGGTCAAAGACAAAGTTTACCGAAGTCGGACCCTTGGCGTTGAAAGGAAAACCGAATACACTTGAAGTGATTGTTCACGTGAAAAATAATGATCGCGCTTATTTGCCGCACATAGAGGTGATTATGGTTGACGTGGCAAATGGCATTAAGTATTCCAGTGAATCGAATGCCGCAGGTAAGGCAACATTTCATTTACCCGTCAACGCCAATATAGAAATTGATTTGGGAGGAGTGGAAGCATTGCGCGTGTACAAAACGCCGAATAATGTTGGAGGAACATCAGAAATGGTGGTCTTTTATGAAGCCACTAAATTGAAAGAAGTGGTTAAAGGAGACACCATCATTCAATCCCAAATCACGCAAACAAATGGCACGACCACGCATTTATTGTTCACCCTTACGCTGCTCAATTTTAGTGGTGAAAAGTTGGTCGGTGAACCCGTTTACCTCGCTGCCGAAGACAAAAGTCGCGTATACGAGGGCGTGACGGATGCCGCGGGCGTTTGCAAATTCATGCTACTCAAGGGTACAAATTACATCATGAACTTCAAATATGAAGACGGCGTACACCTCATAGATGTTTCCAAAAAACAAGGCTTTGGCAGTGCGAGTGTCACACGACGTTACCGCGGATCGGCGGCCATCGAACAGATGTTGGCAGAACGGCACTTCAACGAAAAAGGATTTGTGGTCAATCATGAAATGACACCCATTCGCAAAATTGGGTCGCCCGCAAATTATGTCAAAAAAACAGCCACTGGATTTGAACTGGAATTCGAAAGTTCAGGCCCCGTTGGAACTCCCACTGTTGTCGGCAATAAGTTGTACACGCAACAAGGATATTATTCGCCAAATTACTATTGCTTGGCTGCTGCAACAGGACAATTTGTGTGGGGCGTGGAACTCGGTGAAGCAGGAATTTCTCCCGTTGTGCACCAAAGCGGGGTGCTGCTGTTGAATACCGAATCGTGCACACTTTACGCCATTGACGCGAACACAGGCGAATTATTGTGGAGTAAATGGCTTGCGGGATACTTGTACACCACACCATCCTCAGACGAGAGAAGCGTCTATGTTGTCTATGAAAATGGCGGAGTAAACAGTAGTGGCGACAGCCGCGTTATGGCCTCATTCGATCTCAGAACGGGCAAAGTGAATTGGATGAGTTGGTTGGACAATGAAGCCATTGCTTGTCCTGTTGTGGCTGGAAATGAAGTGCACGTTTCTTCCTTGAGTGGACGCTATTATGTCTTCAACAAAGAAAACGGTACCCGGAAGGAAGCCGATGCATCCATCAAAGCGGTGTCATCCCCAACCGTTACGGCAACAGAAATTTTCGTAACCGCAACCGTAAGTGGTGTGGAGCGATTGATCGTCTTGGACCGTGTAACGCTGCGCAAAAAACGCGAATACAAAACGAATTTGAAACCAGCCTTGGTGACGGAGCAATCGGGATTGCAAGAAAAAATGAACTTCAATGGCGCGCATCCAATTGTGTATAAAAACGAAATTGTGGTGCTTCTCGAGGCGGATCGCATCAGTGCATTCGATGCCCAATCTGAAAAATTGATGTGGCAAAAAGACCTGTCCACCACCAACAACCAAGTGCCGATCATTACCGATGGAAAAGTGGTGGTAGCCGGCACCAACGGCAAGCTCGTGGGCTTCGATTTGTATACTGGCAACGAAACCGTCATGGTGGAAACTGAGGGCAGAATTGACGGTCAGCCCATCGTCCGAAATGGCATCATCTACATCGCCGTGGGCGGAATTCTCAAAGCAATTCGATCGTTAAAAGAAATCGAGTGGGAACAATGGAACAAAGATCCCGGGCATAATTTGGTGTGGGAATAGGGATTTTTAGATCGCTAGATCGATAGAGCAACGATTGTTCCGTCATCTAGTGATCCAGCGATATAAAGGCGCGGCCTAGTCCAATAATCCTTCTATCTTTCAAACCTTCACCACCGCAGGCAGACGCGCAACGAATTATCCCATCTTTCCCTCAATCATCCCCCGCAAAAACCACCCAATTCTCTCAGCCAGCTCCGCTTGATCCACTTTCTCAAGCTGGTGTTCAAAATCGGGGAGCAGCGCAAAGGTTCCATTCGCCAAACTTGAAGCCATTTGCTTCGACTCAAGCTCCGTGGACATTGTATCCAAACTGCCGAATAAAATCAACGTTGGAGTGACGATCGATCGTGCATTTTCTTCGGTCAATAGTGGATGATTTCCCAAATTAACCATCATGGAGGCCGTGTCGCCGACTACTTTTTTCCAATCCAAGGGAGCATGAACGGCAGATAGATGCTGTGCGAATTGGGGTACTTTTTCTTCGATTTTATCGGGATTCAATTTGCGAACTTCTCCCGCGGCGAATTCCGATGTCCACGCGAACTTGGTTCCGTAGGTGATCACTTTCTCCACTTTTTCGGGATGCATGGAAGCCAATTTTAGGGCGACATATCCGCCCATGCTGTAGCCAAAAACTGCCGCGCTTTTCAGTCGTTTAGACGTCATATAATCCGCAGCGTTCTGAGCGAACAACTCAATGCCAAAAACACCCGTTAAAGGGATTCCGCCATGCCCTTCAAAGGTCAATAAGTGGACGTCAAATTCGTTTTCGAGGTGCGATTTTAGCGTGTCAAACTGGCGTTCGCTACCCAAAGCTCCGTGTAAAAGAATGAGTGTTGGTTTGGACATTTTTCATTGAATTTAATGATGAAGATACGCTTTTTGAAAATTCTACCTCGCGTGCAATCCGTGTACTCATCAATTTTCCCGACTAAAATGCCCCTTAACGGTTGATCTTGACTACCTTTGTCAAAAATCGACAGGATGTTGAAATCAATGACAGGCTTTGGAAAAGCAACAGGAACGTTCCACACAAAAAAGGTATCGGTAGAAATTCGATCGCTGAACAGCAAATCGATCGACTTAAATGCACGGATTGCGAACCAGTACCGAGAACTCGAACCAGCAATTCGCAAATTGGTTGCCGACGAGTTGAACCGTGGAAAGGTGGACATTTCGCTGTCGATTGATAGCATCGGCGAGGAAAGTCCGATTTCTCTGAATTTAGCCTTGGCGAAATCGTATTACGAAGACTTGAAAGCGTTGAATGACGCGATTGGTGAAAGCACGAAGGATTACCTCCCATTGATTTTGCGGATGCCCGAAATTTACAATACGGAACGTGAAGCATTGTCGGAAGAAGAGAAAACATGGGTGCTGGATTTGGTCAAAAGTGCGGCGGATCAACTCAACGATTTCCGACGAAAAGAGGGAATGGAGCTGGAAACAGAATTTAAGGAGCGCATTGGAGAAATTCGTGAGTTCTTGTTGGAAATTCCAAAATATGAAAACGAGCGCATTGAAATCATTCGCGAACGGATGAAAAAAGGCTTGGAAGATATCGAGGCGAAATCGAGCTACGATGCCAATCGTTTTGAACAAGAAATGATTTTTTACATCGAGAAATTGGACGTTGCCGAAGAAAAAATGCGCCTATCGAACCACCTCGATTATTTTGAGGAAACAATGAAAACGGTAGAGGCAGGAAAAAAACTGGGCTTTATCTCGCAAGAAATTGGACGCGAAGTCAACACACTTGGAAGCAAAAGCAACCACGCACAAATGCAAGTACTCGTGATTGGAATGAAAGACAATCTCGAAAAAATCAAGGAACAAATCCTAAACACTTTGTAAGTTCAACCGTAGAAGGGAATATGACAGTTTTCGAGAACAACGGTAAATGCATTATTTTTTCGGCTCCATCAGGTGCTGGTAAAACAACTATCGTGCACGCCCTTTTGAAAAAAGAGCTCGGCTTGGCATTCTCGGTTTCGGCATGCAGTCGCGACCCACGTCCGAATGAAACGCACGGGAAAGATTACTATTTTTTGGGCACTGATGGCTTCAAATCCAAAATTGAAGCGGGTGAATTTATTGAATGGGAGGAGGTGTACACGAACAACTTTTATGGAACCTTGAAATCGGAAATTGAGCGCATTTGGTCAGAAGGAAAAGTCGTCTTGTTTGATGTGGACGTGATCGGTGGACTTTCGCTCAAGCGGCTATTCAAAGAGAATGCCTTCGCGGTGTTCGTCCAACCACCAAGCTACGAGGAATTGGAAAGTCGACTACGCAAGCGAAAAACGGAGACAGAAGAGAAAATTGCGCAACGCATGGCAAAGGCTCGAAAAGAACTTTCTTTTGCCAAGGAATTTGATGTGATTCTCATCAACGATAAATTGGATCAAGCCATTTTGGATGCCGAGAGCTTGGTGCGACAATTCATTGATGCGAAATGAAAGTCGGATTGTATTTCGGAACCTTCAATCCCATCCATGTTGGGCATTTGATCATTGCCAATTACATGACGCAATATGCCGATCTGGATCAGGTTTGGATCATTGTCTCGCCACAGAATCCTTTGAAAGAAAAGAATACCTTATTGGCGGATTATCACCGTTTGGCGCTTGTTCGCGCGGCAATTGAAGACAATCCAAAATTGACCGTTAGCGACATCGAATTTCACTTGCCCATTCCAAGCTACACATCAACTACGCTCACTTATTTGAAAGAAAAATATCCCGAAAAGGAATTTTCATTGATCATGGGCGAAGACAATTTACGCACCTTTCACAAGTGGTTCAACCACGAAATGATCCTTGAAAATCACCAAATTTATGTTTACCCACGCGTCTTGACCGCACAAGAGGAAGCCGAAAAGCAGGCAGGTACACAAACAGAGAATTCGCTTTCAGTGCACAAAAATGTAACCTTCTGTACGGAAGCACCGATCATGAAAGTTTCCTCAAGCTTCATCCGAAATGCCATTGCAGAAGGAAAAGATGTACGCTATTTATTGACGGAGCCTGTTTATAAGTATGTGGAGGAAATGCACTTTTTTAAGAAGTAGATGCTTGCCCTGCTCCGTCATGGTTTCGTAGGACGGATGAGATCTCAAGGCAGTCAGAACTGCGATTGAAGAATTTAGACCTGCCCTTTCTTCACCCTTTTTGTCGATATAGCGATAAAAATACCACCAATTGTTCCGGGCAGGAGCCAGCCCACGATTCCGGGCAGGTATTGATTCACGACGATAAAAGCGGTGAACGCAGAAATGTAGCCGCCTGTTATTTTGCCAAGATGAAGCGTTAACCAGTGTTTGTGCAATTCTTCGTGTTTTGCAAATCGAGCGAAATCCGTGATGGCGAAAACCGTTCCGAGTGCTCCAAAAACCATCATAACGATGTTCAAATGGTCCAAAAATAAGGGGTGAGTTAACATGGCCATTCCGATGATCAACATGCAGAGCGCCAAGCATTTATCAGCGAGTAAGTTCACGAATTTTTTCTTGTAACGCAGCGCGAGGTATCCGCCGATCACGAAGTAAAGCGTGAGAATTCCTATCGAGAGTAAAAAGGAGTTGAGGTGATTGGGTTGCACGGCGATGATCATTGAAACGATAGCAGAAATGATCATGGTAACGACAAACACCAATCCGCTTTTACGGTGAACGAAACCGCCTTTTTTGACAATCAGTGCAATGCTCCCAGAAAGCAAGGCGGTTGCTCCGAAGATTACATGGAGCAAGATGAACGTTTGAATCGTCGCTTCACTCAAACCGGAAGCTTAGATGCTCATTTCAGGAACGAAATCGGGCACCACCAAATCGCCTTCCGTTGCAGCAATAATTTCTTCTACGCTCACGCCCGGTGCACGCTCGATGAGGTGAAACTGGTTGTTTTTGATTTCCAAAACTGCCAAGTCCGTTACTACTTTTTTGACACAGCCAACGCCTGTTAGTGGAAGTGAACAGGTTTTTAAAATTTTACTTTCTCCCGCGCGATTTGCATGCATCATGGCAACAATAATGTTTTCCGCTGACGCTACGAGATCCATCGCGCCACCCATTCCTTTCACCATTTTCCCTGGAATTTTCCAGTTGGCAATGTCTCCATTTTGGGAAACTTCCATCGCGCCCAGCACAGTTAACTGCACGTGTTGACCTCGAATCATGGCGAACGACATCGCAGAATCAAAGAACACGGCACCTTTTGTTGCGGTAATGGTTTGTTTGCCCGCGTTGATCAAATCTGCATCTTCTTCGCCCTCAAACGGAAACGGTCCCATGCCGAGAATTCCATTTTCAGATTGAAATTCCACTTCGATTCCTTCGGGGATATAATTCGCAACGAGGGTTGGAATTCCAATCCCGAGATTTACGTACCAACCGTCTTTCAATTCTTGTGCAATGCGTTTTGCAATACCCACTTTATCCAATGCCATGTTACGCGTTTTTTTGTCTCACTGTTCGTTGTTCAATCCGCTTTTCAAATTTCTCTCCTTGAAAAATTCGTTGCACAAAAATGCCCGGTGTATGAATGGAATTTGGATCCAATTCACCTGCTGGCACCAATTCTTCGACTTCTGCAATGGTGATTTTTCCTGCCATGGCCATCATAGGGTTGAAGTTGCGAGCCGTTGCCTTGTAGATCAAATTGCCTTCTGTATCGCCTTTCCAAGCTTTCACGATCGCATAATCTGCCGTCAATGCCGATTCCAAAATGTGCGGTTTACCATTGAATTCGCGCACTTCTTTTCCTTCAGCCACTTCGGTTCCATACCCAGCGGGCGTAAAAAACGCAGGTATTCCAGCACCTCCAGCGCGACAACGTTCTGCCAACGATCCCTGAGGAATCAGATCAACCTCCAATTCTCCTGAAAGCATTTGCCGTTCAAACTCTTCATTTTCACCAACATACGAACTGATCATTTTTTTGACTTGTTTTCCTTGCAGGAGCAAGCCCAAGCCAAATTCATCCACTCCAGCGTTGTTGGAAATGCATGTCAATCCCTTCACGCCCAGTTTTACGAGTTGTGCAATTGAATTTTCGGGAATTCCACAAAGGCCAAAGCCTCCCAACATCAAGGTCATGTTGTCCTCAATTCCGACCAAGGCCTCATCAACGTTTTTTACTACTTTGTTCATTTTTTCCGTTTATATACCCCAAGGATTTTCATCCGATGGATCAAGACCGCCATCTTCGCACCTAAAATATTCCGCGTCGTAGCCGATGGGTTCGGCAAAGTCTTCTTTGGAGATTTGTAAGTTTGGATCGGCGTAGACTTTCTGCATGTAGTACCCATAAATTGGAAGTGCCATTCGTGCTCCTTGTCCCCATGTCATGGATCGGAATCGAATTTGTTTGTCTTCACCTCCTGCCCATACACCTGTTACCAAGTCTGGCGTTAAGCCCATGAACCAAGCATCCGAGTTTCCTTGTGTTGTTCCCGTTTTTCCAGCAGTTGGATAGGTAATGCCCCCCCATTTAGCAGATCCTCTCAAACTTGTACCGGTTCCGCCTGTGACCACGCCTTTCATCATTTTGAGAATTTCATAGCAGATGTCTGGATTGATAATTTCTCGCGTATATGGATCGGATGAATAAATGACATTTCCGCTTCGATCTTCAATTCGCACAATTGTTTGCGGTGACATATAAATCCCATTGTTCACGAACATTGCTTGCGCTGAGACCATCTCATAAAGAGACATATCGGGCGATCCCAAACAGATGGATGGAACAACTTGTTCTTGCGGAACAATAATGTTCATTCGTTCCAAAATTTTGGCAATTGTTTCGGGTCCAGAACACGCACCCATCATTGACATTACAGCAACGGTTGTGGGGTTGGAGGATTGTGCTAAACCAGACGCTACAGTACCTGCAGCGGAGCCGGCAGGACACCAGCGGCCTCCTCCTGGCTGGCACGGATCGACGCAATAGCCTTCACCGGACAGCACAGTGCAGGGTTTTACAACTCCCATCGACATGGCTGTAGCATACACGAACGGCTTCATGGTAGATCCTACTTGTCGTTTCCCCAATTTGACGTGATCGAACGCGAAGTGATGGAAATCAACACCACCCACCCAAGCTTTTACAAAACCAGTAGCGGGTTCAATGGACATCAAACCTGCTCTGACGATATTTTTATAGTAACGAATAGAATCGTTTGGTGTCATAATGGTGTCACGGTCGCCGTTAAAATTAAACACGCGCATCGGCACAGGCACATTGAAGCTGGCAAAAATTTCCTTGTCGGACGCGCCCGCGTCCTTCATGGTTTTGTAGCGATTAGAATCCTTTCGCGCACGCTTCATGATGTTGTTGATCGTTTCATCCGTTACAGGAGAACCGTTGTACGTATCACCAAATGGGTAGCGCTTCACTGTTGCATTGTTTCTTGAAAATGCGGGTTGAATGTCTTCTTGGAGGTGACGTTGTACCGCTTGTTCCGCATATTTTTGCAGGGATACATTGATGGTAGAATAGATTTTAAGTCCGTCCTCATAAATATCGTAGGGAGTACCGTCTTTTTTGCAGTATTTGTAGCGACCTTTAGCATCTTTTTGTGCGAACAATTCTTTCAATTCTGATCGAAGCGATTCACGGAAATGCGGAGCGATACCATCTTTATGATCCACAATTTGGTAGTTGATCACAATGGGCAATTTTGTCAATCTGTCGTAGTCTTCTTGGGTGATGTAGTTTTTAATTGAAGCGTTTTTACTTTTGCTATTTTTCAACCATTGAGCCAATACGGTATTTCGCCTGTGGTGAGCCCGAAGGCTGTCTCGTTCCCGCAGTGCATTGATGTCAGCTTGAGACACGCTCATTGGATTAATTCGTTTATCGGCAGCGATTGCGCTCCGGTAGTCTTTTACTTGGAATTGATACGGGTTGTACAGACTTGGGTTTTTCACCATACCAACAAGCGTTGCAGCCTCTTGCATGTTTAGATCCTTTGGTTTTTTGTTGAAATAGACCTTGGCTGCATTTTCAATTCCAACGGCATTGAAGAGGAAGTCGAATTGGTTGAGGTACATCGTCACAATTTCCTCTTTCGTATAGCGTTTTTCGAGGCGAACAGCGATGATATTTTCCTTCGCTTTTTCGTTCAAACGTGACATTATTCCAGAACTTGATGGCACTTCCTGTCCTGCTGCTTCGAGCTCAGCATCGCGTTCACGTTTTTGTAAGGTGTAAAGTAGTTTTGCTAGCTGCTGTGTAATCGTTGATGCACCACCGGCACTCCCCATTCCTCTTACGGCGCGAGCTACTGCCCAAAAGTCGATTCCAGAGTGTTCTTCAAAGCGTTCATCCTCCGTTGCGATTAAGGCATCGATGACGTAAGGTGAAATATCACGATACTTCACGGCTGTTCGGTTCACTTTCCAGTAGCGCCCAAGTTCGGTTTTGCCGTCATCAGCGTATACAACTGAAGCCAAAAGTTCGGGTGGATTTTCAAGCATTTCAACCGAAGGCATGTCGTCGTTCGATTGTTTTAGGATTAAAAAGGTAATGAGAATCACAGGAGAAAACATTCCAAGGTAGAGCAAGATGTTCAATCGCTTACGCGTTTTCTCCGTAAAATTTAGGCGATCCGACTGTTTTTTCCCATCTTTTTTGGGAAATAAGCTGCTTAGCGGATTCTTTGTGGGTTGCTTCTTATTTTGAGTACTCATGGTTGATCTTGAGAATGTAAAAATAACGAATATATACTTCGAAAATCATAGAAAAAACGTTAATTCAGCACGTCCTTTCGCTGACTATCAAGTTTCAAGAGTAAAAAGATCATGATTGAGAACGCCATCATGGATGATCCTCCATAGCTAAATAGGGGTAGGGGAATTCCAATAATGGGCACAAGTCCGATGTTCATGCCGATATTGATCGCGAAGTGGTAGAACAAAATCATGGCCACAGAATAGGCGTACACACGGTTGTATTTGGACCGTTGACGCTCTGCGATTGTAATGATTCTCAGCAGCATAAAGGAGTACAACACGACCAATACGATACTTCCAATAAACCCCCGTTCCTCTGCCCAGGGCGAAAAGATGAAGTCCGTTTCACATTCAGGGACATGTTCCGTTTTGATACTAGCAACATTTGCTTCTCGGTATCCTTTTCCCAAAAGTCCACCTGAGCCAACTGCTGTCATTGCTCGACTTCGGTTGTAATCAGCACCGTCACCCACATTTCCAGTTCCTTCTTCTTGAACATAGATGCCTAACCACAATTCGATTCGGGTTTTTTGGTGATACGGGAGGCTTTCAAATCCAACTTTGACGGATGCGGTGAGCGCAACTGAGAGAATAAATCCGATGATGGAAATGATGAGTGCACGGCGAACGTCTCTTCTGGAAAACAGGGTGCGCATGATTAAATAACCCACAATGGACACCGAAAGCAGCGCGATAAACATGCGCCAGTAGCCTGAAAATTGCTGTCCAGGAAACATGTCGAGCGTGATGGGTGCGTGGCTAATAATGAGTGTGATTACGAGGAGAAAGATTACCACAAAGAGGATTGGAATAAAGTGCGTTCCCACCCATGTACTCTTGAATTTTATGCCAGGAATGAGGTTGATGACTCTCAAAACGATAGGGTCGAAGGTTAAGCCCTCGCGGTACATCACAAACAGAAAAGCGGTGAACACAACGACCGTTCCAGCATCAGGTTGCAGCAGAATGAGCAACATTGGAATGGCGATGATTGCCAACGACACGAGAACGGTTAGCCCATTTTGCTGTTTGACGTTGAACGAACTCATGTAATTAGCCAAAAGGATTGCGGTACCAATTTTGGCAAACTCACCTGGTTGAATTCCAAACGAACCGATTCCCAACCATGCGTGCGCACCGTTGATCGCGGGCATGAAAAGTACAACAACAAGCAGTCCTACACAGACGAGGTAAATTGGAATCGAGAATTTTCGGTAGATGTCGGAGTCAATCAAAAACACGAGCAGACCCAAAAAGAGGGATACGCCCACCCACATCATTTGGCGACCATAAATTTCACTAAACGCGAAGAGATTGGGGTGATCGGGATTATAGGCTACAGAGTAAATTGTCGACACACCGAATACGAGCAAAAGGAGATAGATTCCAAAAAGAATCCAATCAAAATTACCGGTGATGGAATCGTTTTTCCTCATTTCCAGTCAGAGAGTTGCGTGTCCATGATGCGTTTTTCCTTCTCAACGGAGGTTATTTTTCCTTGAAGGTATTTCTCGATAACAAGACTTGCTGTTGGCGCGGCCCAGGTTCCACCGCCGCCACCTGAGTTTTCAATGAAGACTGCAATGGCAATTTTAGGTTTGTACATAGGCGCGAACGCAATAAACACGGAGTGATTTTTTTGTTTGACTCCGTGAATGTAATTTTCCACCGTTCCCGTTTTTCCGCACACGGTAACGCCCTTGATTCTTGCTTGCGAAGCTGTTCCTCCCGGTTCATGAACACATCGACGCATACCTTCAACAACATATTTGAAGTATTTCGCATCCACGAGCGTTCGATTCTTGATTCTGTATTCAGGGCGAGGTCCTTTGTTTCCGATTGATTTCACGAAATGTGGCGTATAAAACCAACCTCGATTTGCCATAATTGCAGCGATATTCGCCAATTGCAATGGGGTTAATTGCACTTCTCCTTGACCGATTGAGATGGAACGAATGGTGGAAAATTTCCAGTTTCCTTTTCCGTGCCAACGGTTGTAATATTTCGAATCAGGAATATTGCCTGATCGCAAGCCTGTGATATCCGTTTTCAATTTTTCTCCCAATCCAAAACTGTGCATATATCGCGCCCAAACGTCGATTCCAATTTCAGAATCCTTGAAGCTGTTTTTGCTTTTTCCCTGTTGAATAATTTTCCGCGTAACGGCATAAAAATAAGGGTTGCACGAATATTGAACGGCTTGCGTTACCGAGGCGGCGTAGGGATGGTTGTGGCAGCCAACCACGCTTTTATTGCAAGGGAAACCACTATCATGTTGAATAACACCCTCCTGCATTCCAATAAGTCCTTGAATTAATTTGAAGGTTGAACCGGGCATGTACTCAGAGGCGAGTGGTCTTGGAAAAAGCGGAATGTTTGGGTCATTCACAAGTGCTGGATAATTCTTGTTGATGTTTTTTCTGCCGACGAGCAAATTGGGGTCGTATGATGGCGACGAAACCATGGCGAGAATCTCACCGGTTGAAGGCTCGATTGCCACAATACAGCCTTTTTTATTTTTCATCAACAGTTCACCATAGGCCTGTAAATCAATATCAATCCCAAGTTGAATGGCTCCTGCTTGAACGGCGGTTGTGTCGTATTTTCCATCTTCAAATGATCCCACCGTGTTTTGTCTGGCGGAAGTCACGATGTATTTAACACCTTTCACTCCCCGAAATTCATTCTCATAAAACCGTTCAATTCCAGCGCGCCCAATCTTGTCAGCACCCTTGTAAAAGTTATCCTTGTCAACTTCCTCTTGTGTAACTTCAGCGAGGTAACCTAAAATATTTGCACCGCTTGAATAGGGATAGCTCCGCATACTTGCAACTTCTTCATACATTCCTTTGAAGCGATCTAGGTGGGGTACAATTTTGGACATTTCATCTGCCGTAACCTCTTTCAAAAATGGATAAGGCCGTTCACGCTGATAATTTTCTTGCCACTTTTTGGTATGTGGATTGAAGTATTTTTTTTCGCCAAGGCGAATTTCTCTCATACGAGCTAGAACGTCATCCTTGGTTATTCCGAGTAGTTTGGCAAAGGCAACGGTATCAAAATCGACCATGTCCTCTTCGACCATCATGAGGTTGTAATAGGTTTTATTTTCGACAACTTTGTTTCCGTTTCGGTCAAATACGACAGCTCGCGGAGGTGTGATTTCTCTTCGTTTTTCGGCGATGCGTTGCGCCTCCAATTTCCATGTTTCCACGTCTACGACCTGCATATAGAACAGCTTGATTCCATACATCAACGCTGTGATGATGAAAAACGAAACGATTACATATCGGCGTGCGTCAAAATTCATGCGTCTTTTCGGGGTTTACGGATGAATAGAAATTGAATGATCAGACAGAGTGTGAAGGAGAGCGGCACGCTCAATGCGGTGACATATAGCACGTATAAAATTTGATCAAATCGAAAGAGTTCGATTAGAAAAAACCAGAAATGATGAATCAGCAAGAGGATTCCGAAGGTTTTGATGAACCACGAAAAGCCCATTGCATAGATGTTGAATTCTTGCTCTGCATCGTAGCCATCGCGGGGGGAGAATGCTTTGAAAATAATTGGACGAAAATAGGCCATCAGCAGTAGTGATGAGGCATGAAGACCATACGTATTGGAGAGCACGTCGATTGAAATACCAAGCACAAACGCTAAAATCAGGAGCAAGAAAATACTGATATCTACAGGAAGCAGGAGGATGAACAGGGGATATATCATGATCAATGTTCCCGCGCCCAATTCCACTTGGTTCAAGATTAATGCTTGAATCAGCAGAAAAAAGAGTAATCGGACGCTATGTTTGAGGAGTATATTCATTCTTCTTCGATCGGATCTGCGGGGATGGTTGCTTCGAGTTCCTCTTGTTCGACTTTTAGCACGTTTCGAATGACGTATACATACTGAACAGATCTGTAATTTTCAGAAAACAAGATGGTTACATCCCAAATGGGTTGTCCTTCCACGGGTGTTGTTTTTTCGACCACGCCAACCGGAATCCCACGAGGGAAAATACCTGATTGTCCACGGGTTGAAATTTTCGACCATTTTTTAATCGCTCGATCGTTTGACACTCCCGTCATACTGCCTCGACGAGGATCCGTTCCGGTCCATTTCAAGAATCCGGGTTCACCTGAATTTTCGATCATGATGTCAATATTGATATCCTTGGTGAGACAGGATTTAATGACCGAAAAATGCTCACTTACGTTATGGACAATTCCAACAACCCCATTGTCCGAAATGACACCCATTCCACGTTTTACTCCCTGTTTGCTCCCAATATTTAACGTAAAATAGTTGTTTCTCCGGCTAAAGGACGAGCTGATAATTGCCCCCGGAATGTATTCGAAGCGTTGAACGAAATCTTCCTTTTTTATCACGACGGAATCCATTCCCACGGGAGCTTTGAGGGACAATTTATTTTCGAGTAATTGTTCGCGCAACCATCGGTTTTCGAATTGCAATTTTCTGTTGCTTGAAGCCAACGCAAAATGCTTAGTAACGTCGTTTCTCCACTCCATAATTGTTCCTGAAACCTGCGATGCTGTTGTCAAATATTGCGACCTTGGAAAGTCGCTAAACGTGAAATAAAATGAAAGCGCAACTCCTTGTAGGAGCGCGAAAAAAAGCAGAACACGAAACCGACGAATGAAGGCCAGAAAATTACGCATATACAAATTTAATAGAAAAACAGATCACAACGCGTACCAATTGAAAAATGCAGGCGATGATTGGGTTTATTCTGAGTGAAGTTTTGTATTCAACCATTGCAATTCCAAAAACACAAATAATAGGTTCGATTTTTTTAGTTTTTTTTTGTGACGAGAAAAATAATTAAACATGTGAAAATCAACTATAAATCCGACAACAAGTGCTTACAAACGAAATACAAACGAATGCAATTACTTAATAACCGAATGTCGATTTGATGTCACCCCAACTTTGCAGTGTCGAAATCGGAAGGACCGTATATCGGCAACAAGTTTAAGTTTCATTTAATAAAAAGTACGTATGAACACGTTGAGAAACAAAGTGAGTTTGATTGGGCGTTTAGGAACGCAACCCGAAGTAGTGAAGTTGGAATCTGGTGCAACGTTAGTGCGTTTTCCCTTAGCAACGAATGAGCGTTACAAGAGCAAGGAAGGCGAGTGGAAAGAGGATACACAGTGGCACAACATTACAGTGTGGGGAAAAGCTGCGGAGCGTGCCTCTAAACTAATGAAAGTTGGTCAAGAGATCGCAGTGGAAGGGAGATTGGTGAATTCCTCTTTCGAAACGAAAACGGGTGAAAAACGGTATTCAACAACCGTCAACCTGAACGATTTTCTAATATTATCTGGATACGGTGATGCAAAGAAATAAACAAACAGTGCAAGATGGGGTAGGCAGTGTTGCCAACTCCATCTTCTTTGATCAGCTCGAGATGTCAACGAATCATGTGCATCTAATTGGAAAAATCAGCTCTGCCGCCCGATTTTACACACATTCTAGCGGAAGAAGTGTGTGCCAGTTTACGCTGGCAACCAATGAAAATTACCTCGATGAGAATGGCGAAACGAAATCCAAGCAATATAAACACCGAGTTTGTGCTTGGGGAAGATGGGTGCGTGTTTTGGAAGAATTCGGCGAAGCAGGAATCCAAATTGCACTTGAAGGAAAACTCGTGAGCCGCTTCTATTTTCGAGATGGCGTAAAACAATACATTTCTGAGGTCGAAGCGAATGACCTCGTTATCATGTCCTAATAAAATCATATAGCAATGCAAACACTTAGAAACAATATCACCTTGGTCGGAAACATGGGATCAGAACCAATCATCACAAATTTTGAAAATGGGGGAAAAGTTGCTCGTTTCCGTTTAGCAACAGATAGCAAAGGTCCGAAAGGAGTCAGTAAAGCCGATTGGCATAGCGTCTTTGCATGGGGAAACATCGCCGGATTTATAGAAAACTATGGAGCAAAGGGTAAGCAACTTGCCATACATGGACGGATCGTCGACAGAACCTATACGAACAAATTGGGTGAACCTAGAAAAATCACCGAAATCGAGGTCAAACACGTCATTGGACTCTAATAATATTACCTACCACTACAACCGTTAACCTACAACGTGATAGCACTCTCGATTCCTACAATTGGTGTGGATGAGAATGGAATCGGGAGTGCCATCGTTGAACTAGTGAACTTAAGATGCGAGTGATCAACCTCCACGAGTATCCTAAATTGAAGATCGCTAGATATTTCGTTATTCGAGGCACGATTCCGCCGAAGGATAGCAAGCTATTGAATGGTCTTCACCCGTTTAATCTAGGCGATGGCTCCCCGGTGACTGACATCCAAAAAGTTTGGATAGAGGCTCGGGGAAGCCTTCCTAGAATGTTGAGAACACACAGTTTGATCACCTAACTTACAGTTCTAGTTGTTGCTAAATTGGGTGACGGCACTCTCGCACAGAAATTCAACACGATTGAAGGAATGGATGAGGGTGCCTTTTTTAAATTAAAAGACAACCGCGATCCAAGAAGTGTTCTACCTAGTTAGTAGAAGGCTATTATTTTCAATCAATTGCTGATAGGTCCAAACTGCCCAAATCTGATTTTTTCTAGTTTCCATTGATAGCTAGGAAAGAGTAGCTTTCCATTTAGTTCCGTCACTAAAATTGCACACGGAATCCAACCGGAATCCGATTCATCGATGACGACTTTTCGTGTCATCAAGCCCGTTTTGGGGTCGATTTCAGCCAGCGCGAGAGCAATGTGTTTGGATTTCCGATGTTTGACCATTCTGGCAACTTTCATCGCTTTGTTTCCTCGAATGAAGAATCCGTTTTCGTCGTAATTCGACCGATGGTCATTGTAATACACTTGCAATTTCCCTTCAGAATAAAAGCATTTTGAAAACATAAAAATTTCTCGTCCAATTCCAACTTGTTGAAATTTCATTACTTCATGTACCCACAGCATTTTTCCCTCAGGACTGAATTTATAAACAATATTGTAGAGTGAAAGATGCGGCCTTCGTGAATCTGGATCATAATCTCCCTCGACGTATTTGTCTAAAATAATCATCGTGCTGCCATCTTCTAACAACACCAATTCTTGAAAAAGTAGGTTGTTGATTACTTCATAGGTGTTTTTTCGAAACAGCACTTTTGGGTCTCCAAAGGCATAACCCTCCCTCATTTTTTGAGAAAACGGATAACTTTCCACTGCAACATTTTCTGGGTTTTCAAAGTCTAACATCACCGTCACGATTCCCTTCACACCATGATGCGAACCATCGGCTTCCAAATTGCCGTACATGGAAACGACCGACAACTGATTTGGTTGCGAGGAACAAAGGTGGATCCCCTCAGGTCGTTTTTCTACCAGATTTACAGGAATGTGTTGAACGGAATCTCCCGTGATTTTGAAGGCATGCAGCAATTTGTGATCTCCCGTGATACTGAAGAAGTCGATGTCCTTTTTAGACCAACGGCCTTTTTGATGCTCCGTGTTAAACTCTGTTGCAACAGCGAATAACACGCCATCATTCGAAATGTGAAATTCATTCAGCCGAATGAAGCCATCGGAGATAGGCAGTTGAAAATCAC
>JBFYPU010000093.1:0-5552 GCA_041303175.1 Crocinitomicaceae bacterium
TGTTTAAGCAAAGTGGAAGCAGTGAACGAACAATGTGTATCAAACGATGAAATACGCGTGATGCTTCCTGTATCGTCCGAAAGTAGTGACTTCATGCTTCTTTAATTTCACCAAAAGTAAGGTTTTAAACCACGAGAGGAACAGCCATCTTTTATTTTGTTTAATTAAATTAACAGTTGATTAAACACTATTTCAGTTTATTGTTTAACTTTACATAAAAAAAATTAAACAAAATAAAATCGTGAGAACGGCAATCATTCGAAAGGAACATTTTAACGCAGCACATCGCCTCCATAATCCAGCATGGTCAGACGAGCTCAACAAGGAAGTATTTGGAAAATGCAACAACCCCAATTTTCATGGACACAACTATGAGTTGGAAGTGAAATTGGTTGGAGAAGTGCACCCGGAAACAGGTTTTGTGATGGACGTAAAGGTACTTAAGTCCATTATTAAAGCAAATGTCTTGGATCGCTACGACCATAAAAATTTGAACCTAGATGTAAGCGATTTCAACACTGTGATTCCCACAGCAGAGAATATCGCACGGGTCATTTACGATAATTTAATCCCTCACATTCCAAGTGATTTGGAACTAACAATTCGATTATATGAAACTGAACGGAATTTCGCTGAATATCCAGCCTGAATTGGAAACACAGTTGCTCACAATTGATCACCACGATTTTGGAGATCAGCACGTGATGACGGGGATCGACACTCCGATGCGCGAAGGGGCGCATGAATTGACGAATGAACAAAAGAAGCGAGAGATCGAAATTCATTTTCGCGCGATCATGCACACCTTGGGATTGGATCTTACGGACGATTCACTCAAAGGGACACCGGCGCGCGTGGCAAAAATGTACGTGGAGGAAATATTTTCTGGTTTAGATCCGAAAAACGAGCCGAAAATTGCCCTTTTTGAGAATAAATACCAGTACAATGAAATGCTGGTCGAGAAAAACATCACGCTCTATTCGAGTTGTGAGCACCATTTTGTGCCCATCATTGGAAAGGCGCATATAGCTTACGTTTCGAGCGGAAAAGTGATCGGTTTGTCAAAGCTGAATCGAATTGCGCAGTATTACGCGAAGCGTCCACAGGTGCAAGAGCGATTGACGGTTCAAATTGCGAAGCATTTGCAGCAGGCGTTGGAAACAGAAAGCGTTGCTGTCATCATTGATGCGGAACATTTGTGTGTATCGTCTCGTGGTATTCAAGACATTAATTCTTCCACGGTGAGTTCATTCTACGGCGGAGTTTTTGAGTCCGACGCGAAGAAACAAGAATTGTTTAACCTGCTGAGGTAAGATGAAGAATTACGTAATCATCGGTGGCTCATCGGGAATCGGCGCTGCAATTGTGGATTCACTGCGAAATGAACCGGAAATCCACGTTCTAGCCTCCTATTGGAAGCATCCAAAAGAATCTGCTGGTAATGTTGAGTTTTTTCCATTCAATGTGTTGGACGATCAACTTACAGATCAACCCATGCCTGATGAAGTACATGGATTTGTTTTTTGTCCTGGCGCAATTGAACTCAAACCTTTTCACCGCCTAACGGAAGCGAGTGTGTTGGATGATTTCAAGTTGCAAGTGCTGGGCGCAATGAAGACAATTCAAGCGATATTGCCAAAGATGAAAGCTTCACAGAATGCATCCATTATCTTGTTTTCAACCGTTGCTGTTCAACAAGGATTTAATTTTCATGCTCAAGTGTCGATGTCAAAAGGAGCAATAGAGGGATTGACGCGTTCACTGGCTGCTGAATTCGCACCGACGATTCGTGTGAATTGCATCGCGCCATCGTTGACAGATACACCACTGGCTGCAAAGTTATTGAGTTCTCCGGAAAAGTTCGAGGCAAACGCAGCTCGACATCCGCTCAAACGGATTGGTTCCTCGCTTGATCATGCGGAACTAGCCGTGTTTTTACTTTCCGAGAAGGCGAATTGGATTACGGGTCAAATTATTCATGTTGACGGCGGGATGTCGTCTATTAAACTTTAAGTGAAATGGGTTTTTTTAAACGAAAAACAGAATTGGAAAAATTAAGTGCCCTCTACGCGAAATTGATGGAGGAAGCGAAAGTGCTTTCATCAACGAACCGAAAAGAAAGCGACAAGAAGGTTGCAGAGGCAGATGCAGTAGCACAACGAATTCAAGAAATAGCACCATAATGGCATTTTACCAACTCCACAAAACCCAAAAAGTGAACTGTTCACTTGACGAAATTTGGGAATTTATTTCATCACCCAAAAATTTGAAGGAAATCACTCCTGCATATATGGGATTTGACATCACGTCGAAAGATACCCCAGAAATCATGTATCCCGGATTGATCATTACCTACAAAGTGAGTCCACTTTTGGGTATCAAAACGAATTGGATGACGGAGATCACCCATGTAGAAGATCGGAAGTATTTTGTAGATGAACAGCGCGTTGGTCCCTACAAATTGTGGCATCATCAGCATTTCATTGAAGAGATCGAGGGAGGAATCCTCATGCGAGATATCGTAACCTATGCGCCGCCATTTGGATTTTTAGGTGCGATCATGAATTCCTTGGTCATTAAGAAAAAATTGGCGGAAATTTTTGATTATCGTTTCAAAGCCGTTGAAGAAAAGTACGGCGTTTTTGTGGAGAAACATGGATGAACGAGCGATTGATCGGGTGATTGAAATGGCATGGGAAGACCGCACTCCATTCGATGCGATTGCGTTTCAATTCGGTCTTTCGGAGTCCGATGTGATTCAACTCATGCGAACCGAGTTAAAGCGAAACAGTTTTAATTTGTGGCGCAAACGCGTGAATAGTGGAGTTAGCTCTAAGCATTCGAAGAAGAGGTCTGATGAGATGAATCGGTTCAAGTGTTCGCGTCAGCGTCTAATCAGCAATAATAAAATTTCAAAAAGATAGGGTATTCAATTAAAAGCTGAAGTCATGATCCATTTGAGTAAAGTTGACATAGAAAACACATCGAAAGTGCGTCGTTTGAACATTATTAACGGAATCTCCGGGATTAAATCGGCGAACTTAATTGGTACATCCTCTCGAACGACAGGTCCAAATTTGGCAATTTTCAGCTCAGTTGTTCACATTGGAAGCGATCCTGCATTGCTTGGATTTATTCTACGTCCAGCGCACGATGTAGCTCGACACACCTACGAGAACATCAAAGAGACGGGGTACTATACGATCAATCACGTTCATGAATCCTTTATCGAACGAGCTCATTACACGTCAGCCAAATTCGATCAGGGTCAATCAGAGTTTGAGCATTGCGGATTGACAGAAGCGTATTTGCATGACTTTCCAGCACCATTTGTAGGCGAGAGTAAAGTGAAAATCGGAATGAAATTCGTTGAAGAGGTCAATGTCAAAGCGAATGGTACGAAGCTAATTGTTGGTGAAATTCATGAATTGATCATGCCAGAAGATTGTCTGGATGACAAAGGGTACGTGCGATTGGATCGCTTATTCGATGTCGGAATCGGGGGATTAAACAGCTATTACAGCCTCAAGCGAATCGCAACGTTTCCTTATGCCCGCGTAAACGAACTGCCTGATTTTTCCGCTAAAGAGTGGGCGAAGCATTGATCAGCGTGTGCGATTATCCTGTTGAACGAAAACAGGGTGTTTTTGCACCTTAAGCACCAGCTTTTGAAGACCAAGCGTTAGCGACGGGAGGGAATCCAACAATCCAACAATCTAACAATCCAACAATCTAACAATCCAACAATCTAACAATCCACCAATCAATACAAAACCGTTTCTCCCACCTGAACATCGTTCTCAAACATCCTCAACACCGCCTTTTCGCCATTTGGGTCATACGTAATGAATTTCCCGTGATAATAACCGTCCAAAAAGTAGACAACGCGTTGCTTGATCCCCGTCTCATCGTACCACGTTGATTTTCCGTTTAACAGACCATTTTTGAACTTTAACACTGCTTTTTTCGTGCCGTCTGGCCAATAATTCACTTGCTTTTTCTGTGTTGACGCGTACGTATAATCCAACAACCGCTCGGCTTGCTGAATCACAAAAACATTATCAGGCTCGAGGGTGAGTGAACTATCTGTCTCACGCAGATAAAATCGTGCGACCTCTAGCGAACTGTCAGCTGGAATCACAGAAAACAATGCGAGCGTCGTTTCATCAATGTTTAGTGCTTCTAGCGGATAAAAAACCGTTGTTTCAAGTCGTTCTGCAATTTTTTCGGAACCGAAATCCACCGTGACAATTTTGCTCAATGCATTTGGTGCGCTGAAGGCAAGTTGAATCGGCATGCGCGAATCCACGTTGGCTTCAATTAAATAGTACCCATTTTCATCCGTTTCACTAATGCTGAGTAAACGGTCATTCTGGGAAATTCGAATGGTTGAATTCCCACTTTCAGGATTGACGCGTGTTACGATACCATCAAAACCTACATCAATTAAATAGAGGGATTTCTGTTCTTTTGGCTCCACATTGATCGGTCGTTGTAGAGCCGTTGCATCCAACATCCCAGCAAATGCTTGCGATTCGATTACGCGGTCCAGCAAAATTCGATGCGCCGCATTGTTCATGTGAACGCCGTCACCGCTGTCGTATTCCGAGGCAACGCGATCTTCCGCATCCGCGAAACCCGTATAAAAATCAATGTAATTGTTGTAGAAAATCGCGCGGATCGAGTCGTATACTTGGCGTTGCGTCAATCGATCGTGTTTTTTAGGGAAATTCCTCGGTTGACTGGTCGTCACGTACAGTTCCACACCATTGGAATCAATAATGGAAGCCAAGCGCCGAAAATTCACCAACTGTTCCTCAATCGGATAGCCGTTTCCAACGTCGTTTGAGGGCATGTTGATGATGATTCCATCGGGTGCATGACTCAATGCCTTGTCGATGTTTCGCAAGGTGTCGGGAAAGGGTCGATCTCGAGTCGGCGCCAGACTTGTAGGCATAATTTCGTAGGTGCTAAATCCGCCTTTTCCCAGGTTGATCACCTGATTCCCGGGATTGAAGGTTTGAACATACACCCGATAACGATTCACCCATGAACTATCGCGCGGTTTTGTGCCGATTCCCGCAGCTGTGGAGGATCCCAATACCACGATGGTGATGGGCGGATTCACAAATTCATACCCCTCTTCCTGACCCCAAGCCAGTGTTTTGGAGCAGAGAAAAACAATGAAAATAAGGTACTTAACAACCATAGTCCTTAGAACAATTCAGTTATTACATGCGCTTTGTTGGCGATATTTAAATTCAGTGTGAAGCGTATTTTTTCGCCGTACTTCGCCGTTCCATACGAATCGCTGAGTTCTTGGCTCATCCAAATGGGAAAATAGAGTCCAAAGATGTCGCGAATTTTGATCCCGAGTCCAGCATTGATTGCTGAAGATGTGCTTGTTCCGATGCCTGATCCATTGTCGAATACTCCTGCATCCACAAAACCACCGATAAAGGACGGAATGTAGGGGAATTGCATCCATAAATTCCCGGTAGCCATCCAGAGACTCGTTGTGCCAAACGTACTTGTGGAACGAAATCCTCCCA
>JBFYPU010000094.1:0-5269 GCA_041303175.1 Crocinitomicaceae bacterium
GATTGGTATTTTTGTTTCCGCACATTTCCACATGTCGGACCCAAACCCACGGTCCCTTCCCTCGTGCTTGAAACAGAAAAGAACAAAATTTGTAATTATGCCTTTAAATGGGTCATACACAATGACTCCCTAAAAGTGGGGAGCTTGGGTACTTTCAATTTTGTTTCAATCGATGAACAGAAATGCGTTCTTGAAATTCGCGTAAAAAATTTTTCATCAAGAACCCGAAAGTAGACCTTCAGACACTTACC
Organism: Crocinitomicaceae bacterium; assembly: GCA_041303175.1. Classification (GTDB taxonomy): domain Bacteria; phylum Bacteroidota; class Bacteroidia; order Flavobacteriales_D; family Crocinitomicaceae; genus UBA4466. The sequence continues at coordinate 252 of JBFYPU010000094.1, forward strand.
CTTGAAAAAAATATAACCTTACCTCTTCCGCGGCTTCTTCCCTTCCATCACACGCATTGCCGAGAAATTTCCCTTCGCGAGTTGAGTGTTTCCCGTTAGGATGGTATAGTAAAGCGTTGGCAGTAAGACCACATTTGCTGCGATCCACAGTGGATTTTGTCCGATGCGCATTTTGTAGAAATAGAATTGACCGTCGATCACACACACCGATGCTGGATCAAGGTAGTGCATGTCGCGCTTATCCGTTTTTGGTTCGTTCACTTCAGCCACTTCGACTTTTGCCCGTCCTGTATTGGGATTGAAGGTTGCGTACTCGAGCACTTCTGTCAAATGCTGAAATTTCTTGCCTTTGGGTGGTTTTCGTTCAGCCAATTCGTTGCCATACATCACAAAAAACTCATTGTGTTTGTAGACGACGTGGATGTCTTCTACATCGGCTCCAACGTAGTTGATCTTTCGGTCGACGCTCTGCGCCCAAACAATTTCTCCCTCGCGAGAAAGTCGCAAGGCCGAAAGGTCTTTTTTCCTCCATGTGGTTTGTGTGGCATAAACGTTTTCACCGTTCAAATCACTCGTACTTGTGATATCTGCGTAATTGTATTCGCGGGTAAAAAACAAGACTAAACCACTGTCGGCCATGGTTTCAATGTGCTCAATATCGAAACGGGTGTGGATCAATTCGTCTGCTGTGGACTGAAATAATTTGTTGCGAACGCGTTTCTTCGGAAACAAGCGATTGAGTGACGAGCGATTGAAATAAACGAACTGCAGATCGGATGCAGCCAAGCTTGTATTGTTCACGTCCGCATAAAAAATACCTTGCTTATCGGTAGCAGTTGTATCTTCGTTGTAATCCCCGAAAAACCCAAGGATCCGCGTGTTTTCGCCGGTCACTTCAAAACTAAAATCACTAATGGGTTTGTTTGCTTCAACGATATTCATGCACGCGTGATTTCCATTTTCCGTTCTAGCAATCGTGAGCGCTGGGTAGCTCTTGGGGTTGTTGATAGGCAATTCAAACAGTTCTTCTACAGTGTAAAAAACCGTCGAACGGGCATATACATTGCCGTTGCTTTTTAATTCGTAATCAGACGTGATCTGTGGGATGTACTCCTTCGATTCCTGCGGAAGTGGCGCCTTCATCAAACTAGATGGCGATAGCCCTGCTGTGAGCGTCACAAAGTGAAATTCAAATTTACCCTTGCTCCAGATCTCCGTTCCAAGCACCATTTGGGTGCCTTCATCATCCACAAGCACAACGCATCTCGTTGGGTCAAAAATGGAACATTGTGAATCTATCTTTTGCGTAAATTCAAACACTTTCTTTATAGGGAGGCCAGCTTTCAAATCGGACTTAAAGGTCTGTGCATAAATTTCCTCTCGGCGCGTTGAATCCGTATTGAACAACTTTCTCCAAAACACAACAAGTTGCCCATCAGCCAAAACAGTGGTCACAAAATCCAAGGTCGACAAGGTTGCTTCTTGCGATTCATTTTGAGGAAAGCCTTTGATAGGAACGAAGGTGTCTTTTGCCATCGTATTCTTGCTCAACGAGACAATCATCAACTTCGCATTGTCCGTTGGTTTGGACTTTGAACTGTTTCGCTGAAGCAAGTAAATCGAGGTTTGATTGGCACCGATAAACTCTGTGAAAAAGCCCGTTTTCCTGTTCGTGTAGCGAAATTCATCGGAATGCTCGAATTCAAAATACTGCGCACTGCTCCATCCACTAGTGGCAAAAAAAGCCAACAGCAGGACGAAGTGTACCTTGTACAGATATCTCCAGTTGTCCATCATTTCTATTTCGCTTTCGGCAATTTGATCAATTTAATATCTACTCGGCGATCAGCTTGCTTAAGCTCATCTGTGTAGTCACCGCTGTGAATGGATTTCGTTTCACCATAGTAATACACGTTGATGCTCTTCTCGTCGAACTTGTAGAAATCAACCAATTTGCGTTTCACGGTTTCCGCTCGGCGTTTGGACAATTCTAGGTTGTAATCGAGTGAACCATCGCGGTCGGTATAGCCAACCAAAATAAATTCATAGCGCTCATTTCTTGGGAGGGTTTTAAAGTACTTATCCAGCACAAGTCGTTCATCTTCTGTGAGCGATGCTTCGTCCACATCAAAATAGACCGATAGGTTTTTAAGGATGTTCTTGTTCAATAACACAGAATCCAATTCACTTTTTGAAGTAAGGAGCTGGTCCCGCGGATCGATTTTCGGGTCATCCATCGCTTGCTGACCCGTATTGTTGGCATCCACTTTTTCCTTCTCTTTTTGAAGATTGATTGAGTTGATATTACTCGAATCGATTGGACAACCTGAATTGTAGACAGAACCTGGAACGCTCGGACATTTGTCTTTTTCATTCAAAATCCCATCGCCATCTTCATCGTTGCAGCATCCTTGATTTTCAATTGGGCAACCATTATTGAGTTCCATTCCTGGTACATCCGGGCAACGATCCGCAGCATCAATCACACCATCCATGTCGCGATCTGGACAACCGTAATGAATGCCAAGTCCTTTTTCATTTGGACACATGTCGTTCATATCAATCACACCATCTCCATCTGTGTCAGGACAACCTTTCGTACTTCTAGGCCCTTTATCATAGATACACAGATCTTCCTTATCCATAATTCCATCGCCATCGGTGTCTGGACAGCCATTGAACTGCGGTAATCCTGGATCGTATGGACAATCGTCTTTTTCGTCGGAAATTTTATCACCATCAGCGTCATTCGGCACTTTGTAGTGAACACTGTACGCAATTCCAGCGAACACATTTCGGTTGCGCGACGCTTTTTGACCGTAGAAAAACGCTCCGCTGTTTGAACCAGCAAATACTGAGAATCCTTTAAACATAAATCTTCCAGCCGCTCCTATGCTAACCGTTCCATTTCCGTGATGCGAAATGGGGAGCATGAGGGACCATTTTTCTTTTTCAATTCGCGGTGTGATGGTTTGAATAAAGAATCCACGAATTTGAGTGATGTCCCGCTTGAAGTGCAATGGAATCGACATGTTGTAACTTACATAGAAGAAATCGCGTGCGATATTCATATCGAAATTTGCATGAAAAGCACCGGGTAACAACATTCTGAACTTGTTGGGTGCCGCTTCGGGAGCTTGATTACTTGCGGAAGCCAAGCTGTCGTTCACGTACTCAAATGGCGACTGAATGAAGGACAAAATGTTCAGAGAAGTCAAATTTACCAGTTTATCCGCATTGGCATTGAGTGAAGGATTTGTGAAATTATAATTCGCCGCAGAATCACTCAAATAGCGCACGAAGCCAAGATCCGTGAAGGAAGCCGCTGCCTTCCATTTGTATTTATTGATGTCGTACCGAACGAGGCGTTTAGCACCGTCCATCTCGTAGTATTGTTTTTCAAAATCGGGTCGGTATTCGTAGGTTACGCCAAGATCGAAGGCGATACCTCGATGATCGTAAAATAGTTGGTCACCATTTTCGCTACTTCCATAATCCACATCGAGATTGGTAAATTCTACCTGCTTTGATACGCTATCAGAAAACTCAAACTGACCACTGTTTGTTGTAAAATAAGACGCATCTAGACCATTCAAGATTTTGAACGATAGGCCAGCTTTCAAGAAACGGGTGTCCTTATCAAAAATCGTACGGGCGTATGTGAAATTGTGCTCTGTAAAATCCATTGAATTTCTACCGAAACCTGCGAGGTCATTTGCTCCCAAAACATTCTCTTCATACTGCAGCGCGGCATTTTGCGACCACGCGATGGGCAAGCCCTCTAAATTTTTCAACGAACGTACACGAAGTGAATAGGCACCAGCATTTTTATGATCAAACTCATACTTTAGATTGAGGATATCGACGTTCACAAAATTGCGAACATAGCCCGGTTTTCTTGGCTCGATGTATTTGATGCCTGTACCGTATACGACGTACTCATTGGAGCTAAAATTGCTGAGTTTGGAATAATTCGCGTGCGTGCTAATTGAAAACTTGGTTTTCGAATCCACAATGCTCGATGGATTGTAAGAAGCTAAAAATGAACTCACTGAATTATCGTTCACAATTCCTGTATATTGATTTTGAGCGTTTCCGCGGAAAGCAACAATCAGCACACATGCGCAGAAAATCCAGTTTATGCGTACAAAAAAATGCGTGGGTTTCGTGTTTAATTTCATCTTATTACATGCTAATTTATTAGAGTTCTCTCCAGCGCACAATTCATGTTTCCCAAACGAAGCTAGAAAAGTTCAGTCACCAACAAACTTAGTGAATTTCATGATGATTAAATTATGTACGGAGATTAAAATGGCGAATGGTGATTTTTGAATGTCTTCATCTTCGAGCGTTATGCTTTCCCGTGCAACTGAACAAAATTCAGTGTAAACGACGTTCCACCCTCCACTTCAAAGCTGTATTCAGCGTCAATTTGATCGGCTAGGCCTTTAATGATTTCTATTCCTAACGATTCGGATTTTAGATCATTCCAATTGAATCCAACCCCATCGTCTTTAATGCTAAGTGTAATTTCTCTGCCTCGTGAAGTAAGTGAAAAGTAAATCTTCCCTTTGGAACGTCCCATGAACGCGTGTTTATAGCAATTTGTGAGCACTTCATTGGCGATCAAAGCAACTGGTAAAACGCGATCGAAGTCCAGTACAATTGCTCCGAGATGAGTTTCAAAATCAACCTGCAAATCATCGGTTGAATAGAATTCGTGAATGTCGTTTATGAGCGCATCGAAGTACTCTTTAACACTAACTTCTGAAAGCGAGTCTGAACGATAAATGAAATCATGAATCGCTGAAATCGTATTGACCTTCTGCCGACATTCATCAAATAAATTGCTGTGGAAATCGTCCTTGGATTTGGCTGATTGCAAGCTCAAAAGGCTAGAAACTACCGCTAAATTGTTCTTGACTCTATGGTGAATTTCTTTAAGAAGCATTTCCTTTTTCCTCAATTCTTCTTTCAGTTCTGCTTGCAACGCTCGTCGCTGTCTGGCCTCCAAACTT
>JBFYPU010000095.1:0-3608 GCA_041303175.1 Crocinitomicaceae bacterium
TTGCATAAAAATACATCTAATTATGAAATCATTTTTACTCCTATTGCTAGCCTCATTTTCGGTATCATCAACAGTGCATGCGCAGGATCTTGACCTTGATGAAGCAGATGCTTTCTGGAAATCGAATATTCAGGCAATCCTAGATGCTGATATTGAGAAGGTAATGGATCAGACATCGTTTCCGTTGACAACCTACGAGGATGACTGGACAGAAGAGGACTTTCGTGACAATTTTGAATTGGTATTCGACGAAATGGTACTAGCAGATTTAGCAGCTCAAGATCTTACGGATATTCAAGTTGTTGAAGATGAAGATGGTTTGTCCTATATGGTTGTCATTTATACAGTTATCGGGATCGACGAAGATTTTTATGAAAGCGCAACAATTTTATCCTTCACGAAAATGGATGATGATTGGAAGCTTTATCGGATTGACGTCGCGGGATAGTCGTTTAGCGATCAATGAGCGTTCAAACCAATGCCAATTCGTTCTTCAATTAAGTTGAATGGGAAGATCTAGTGACAACGTTGCGCTGATTTTTAGAACAGATACTGAAGTGAACTTTTTCCCTTCGAGGATCGCAACATACGTATCGAATTAAAAGAAATGTTGAGCGAATTCCCTTTTCCAATAAGAAAAATAATTCACGTAGACATGGACGCGTTTTATGCTTCCGTGGAGCAATTGGACAATCCAGAGTTGCGAGGGAAACCAATTGCTGTCGGTGGTTCTAAAGAACGCGGCGTTGTGGCCGCAGCAAGTTATGAGGCGCGAAGATTTGGCGTTCGATCAGCCATGGCAAGTGTGATCGCCGCCCGTCGCTGCCCAGAATTGATTTTTGTTCACCCACGTTTTGAGCGCTATAAGGAAGTTTCCAATCAGATCCGCGATGTGTTTTTTGAATTCACCGATTTGGTGGAACCGCTTTCACTCGATGAAGCCTTTTTGGACGTCACCGAGAATAAATACAACCATGAGTCGGCAACAATTCTCGCTGAAGCCATTCGCTTTCGAATCAAGGAAGAAACGGGGTTGAACGCATCGGCTGGCATTTCAGTGAACAAGTTCATGGCAAAAATTGCTTCCGATATCAACAAACCGAATGGACAAAAAACAATTCCACCGGAAGAAGTCATCGACTTTTTGAGTCATTTGCCCATTGAGAAATTTTTCGGAGTAGGGAAGGTGACGGCTGATAAAATGAAGTTGCACGGAATCTTTAATGGCAGCGATCTTCGGCACAAATCGTTGGGTTACCTCGAACAGTACTTTGGGAAATCGGGACGACATTTTTATGACATCGTTCGTGGGATCCAAACCAGTGAGGTAAAACCGGATCGCATTCGGAAATCAATCGCGGCGGAGCGCACGTTTTCGAAAGATGTGAGCTCCGAAGTATCTGCTTTGGAATTGCTCAAAAAGATCGCCGAGGAATTGGAACGTCGCACGGCTAAATCAGATGTAAAAGGAAAAACGATCACACTTAAATTGAAATACACAGATTTCTCGCTTCAAACAAGAAGTCGAACCGTCAACGAGTTTGTATCCGAATCGAATGAAGTATTTCCAATTATTCAGGAATTGCTGCATCAAGAGGCATTGAAAATGCCCGTCCGTTTACTAGGGATTTCGCTTTCAAAATTGAATACCGTGGAAGAAGAAGATGAATCGGTTTCCGTCCAATTGGAAATGGAATTCTAAACGATTAGTTCAAATACTTTAGAATTTCTTCGCTCATTGGTTCTACTGTTGGAGCGAATACCGCTTCCAATTCACCGTTTGCCGTAATCAAGTATTTCTGGAAATTCCATTTTACGCTAGAATCTTCCGAACCATTTTTAGACGCACTTGTGAGCCAAGCGTATAAAGGATGTTGGTTTTTTCCTTTCACGTCAACCTTTTCTGTGATCTTGAATTTTACGCCAAAATTGCGCTCACAAAACGTTGCGATTTCCTCAGGACCACCGGGTTCTTGCCCCATAAATTGGTTACACGGAACGCCGATTATCGTCACTTTGTCGCCGTATTTGTCATGCAATTCTTGCAACCCTTTGTATTGAGGAGTCAATCCGCATTTTGAAGCCACATTCACGATCATCAACTTTTTTCCTTTATAGTCGGCCAGATTCATGGTGTCACCTTCCAAACCTAGGATTTGAATATCATAGATAGATTCAACTGGCGGTTTGATGTCTTTGATTTTTGGTGCAGACTTGAATGAAAAGAAACTGAAGATTCCCATAGCTAAAAATATATAAAACGATTTCATTTTTGTTTAATTTAAGATTAACAAAGTTAAACAAATTAGCAACACTCTCGCATAAATGAATAAATAAAATTTTATGGTGCAGTTTTCCGCAACTTACTTCTTCGCGAATTCTAAGCTAGAAATAAAATTGCTGACAGATAGTTTAAAGAGGAATACCAGCAATAAGTTGTTATCTTGCAAGAAATCAATCGTATGAAATTATCAATATCACTTGGCGTGTTTGGCCCATGGCAAATCATCGCGCTCATTGTCGCATTCGGATTGGTTATTGCAGCCGCATTATTGCTCGTTTTCCTCATTGGGCGACGATCAGTGAAAAATGCTCCTGCCGTCCCGAATACAGATCATTTGCATAAGCTAGAACGGCTCAACTCGCTTCGTGAAAGCGGCGCATTGACTGAAATTGAATTCGAAATTGAAAAACGTAAAATTCTAGCGGACAACTAATTCTGATCTCGGATCTTTTCTCCAATCTCGATTTACTATACCGACATGAATGAATAGTTCGAATTGATGACCGTCAGTTCAGAAGAATTCACTGTTAACAATGGAATTTGATGATCGTTCTCCATCATCATTTGGATAAACGAATTCGGACTGGGTAAAAATCCTTCCTTGAAATAAGCTGCTGCGATGATGTCTGCGTCAACTGATTTCGCATAGTTCATCAATTCTTCTTGGTACGACTTCTGACCGAGTAAATTCACAATTTCATGCTCAATTCCAGCGTCTGTGAGGTGTCTGCGAACCACCAATTGATTGGATTGCATTTTATTTTCGAGCCATTTATCCGAATCGTGAAAGCCAACAAGATGAATTTTTGCTTTGAACTTTTTCGCCATCGCACTCGCAAAGGTTGTAATTTGGATACTCTCTTTGGCAAAACTGAAAGGCATGACAATCGTTTTGATTTTTTTAATTTCCTTTTTACCTTGGGTAATGAGAAATGGCGTGCTTGCATTGCTGATCATTTTTACAGCGCGGCTACCAAAGAACTTCTGCATGCCCTGTGCTCCGTGTGTTCCCATCACGATAAGAGAAGCCTTCAAAATGTCACCCGCTTTGCCCATATCCTCATACAAATCACCTACAATCACCTTCGTGGTTGCGCGCTTTTGATCTTCTGGTGACATGGCATCTATCATCTCTGCGAATTTTTTCCGAGCTTCAATTTTTTCAGAGTTCTTACCCACAATGTGCAGCAAATAAGCAGAGCCATCATTCGCTTCGGCTAGGTCTAATGCCAATCGGGTTGCGCTTTCTGAAACAGCGGAAAAATCATGTGGTACGAGATAGAGGGGGTGTTTAAACATAGTTCAATTTTTAGTAGGCATAAAG
>JBFYPU010000096.1:0-3835 GCA_041303175.1 Crocinitomicaceae bacterium
AAGTTGACTTTATTTTGCACTCAATTGGTATGTCGGTGAACGTCAGAAAAGGAAAACACTACACAGACGAGAACTACGAGTGGACGATGAAAGGATTAGATGTTTCGGCACTTTCGTTTCACAAGGTGATGCAGACGGCTAAGAAGATGGACGCAATGAACGAATGGGGTTCAATCGTGGCGCTCAGCTATATCGCGGCGCAACGTGTTTTTCCAGATTACAACGACATGGCGGACAACAAATCTTATTTGGAATCCATTGCGCGAAGTTTTGGATACCATTATGGTGTTGATAATAAAGTACGTGTCAATACGATTTCGCAATCACCAACAATGACTACGGCAGGATCGGGTGTTAAGGGATTCAATGAATTCATCAATTTCGCAGAACAAATGTCGCCACTCGGAAATGCTTCCGCGCTTGCATGTGCAGACTATTGCATCGCAATGTTCTCGGATCTCACGCGATACGTAACCATGCAGAATCTTTTCCACGACGGAGGATTCTCGAACACAGGTGTTACTCAAGCCGTGATCGAAAAATTTGGAGAATAAGTCCAGAGACAAAATAGATTTTACAAAGGACGATCGTATTGGTCGTCTTTTTTTGTCTACTTGGTTTGCAACACAACTAAATTTACTAAGTACGTACTTTTTGTAAATTTTGAACGTTACAAGGCTATCAACCAAATATCTTGAACAATGAAACACCTACTCATTTTGTTGCTTTTTGCACCGATTCTCTCCTTTTCTCAGGAAATCAACATTAAAAATAACCGCGGTGGACTTTTGTCACTCGGCACGCGTTCAACGGTGAGTGCGTTCAACGGTCATGAAGATGAATCTGCGGGTCTAGGTATTGGCGGTCAATTTCGCATTCAATTGGCAGATCGTGTAAACACGGATTGGTTCGCGGATTACATCACGAGCGATGTTTCAGACCTAGCTACCCGCACAGATTATCACATCGGCTGGAGTGTGCTTTTCTATGTAACGGAAAATCCTACGGCGCGAGTGAAGCCGTATGTTTTAGCTGGACATTGTTTCGATCACACGATCCTTCAGGATAATTCTAATTTCACAAACAAAGCGCAACGTTGGAGCTCGGCCGTGCAAGGTGGTATTGGTACGCATTTTAACCTCACGCCTCGGTTAGATCTTTCGCTAACTGCTCAATACATGCTTCATCTGGGAACTGAACTCCATGTTGAGCAAGGAGTGAGTTCAATTGAGTTCAGAGAAGAAAATGGCGCAAGTTTGGAAGGTCACATGCTTTTCAATCTAAGTGTTAATTACAAAATCGCGGATTTATGGTAAGAAATACACTGGTTATTTGGATGTTTTTCGTTGTAGGCTCACTCGCAGCACAGGATGCCTACATTCGACCCGGAATGCTAGCTGCATCCGCTACAATTGCTCCCTCAACGATGTTAAATCACAAGCAAAGCAACATCTATTTCACGGGGTTTGCCGAGTATTTTCTCGATAAGAAATGGAGCTTCCGAAGCGATACTTACCTGTTCAGCGATAGTCAAAACGACAATGCCATTTTACTAGATGGTTATCGAAGTTATTTCGGGATCGCGCGTCATTTCAATAAAGGAAATTGGGATGGGTATATTGGCTACCAGCCTGGCTTATCCTTGATGAATCGATCGTTATCGACGTATCAATCGAAGTTGAATCCTTCGGCTGCGTTGCGCATTGGCACGAGTTATTATGTGTGGAAGTACTTTCATTTTTTTGCGAATCTCACCTATGTGCGGTCAAAATTAGCTGGAACACCAAACGGAGCGATTCAAACCGATGAATTGATTTTTGCCGCAGGGTTGGGATTTCAACTTCAAACGAAAAAGCAACGCTGAAAAACCTAAGGACGAATATTAAATAGGTTAAAATATTCCTCTACTGGTTAATTTTTCCTCAAGCGTGCGCTCGTCACTAATTAATACGTCCCGTGCTTTACTTCCTTGGAATGGACCGATAATCCCAACCGCTTCGAGTTGATCCACAATGCGACCTGCTCTGTTGTAGCCCAGTTTTAGTTTTCGTTGTAGCAAACTTGCCGAACCTTGCTGATGAATCACCACAATTCGTGCGGCGTCTGCAAACATGGGGTCCAATTCTTCGCTGTCCATACTTCCGCCAGATTCATTGCTATCGCCAACAAATTCTGGCAATAAGAACGCATCTGAGTAGCCTCGTTGATCGCCGATAAATGCACAAATCTCATCCACTTCTGGCGTGTCTACAAATCCACATTGAAGTCGAACAATATCAGAACCGGTACTGATGAGCATGTCGCCACGACCAATCAGCTGATCCGCTCCAGAACCGTCCAAAATGGTGCGTGAATCAATTTTTGAAAGTACACGGAAAGCAATTCTCGCTGGGAAATTGGCCTTGATCATTCCTGTAATTACGTTCACCGAAGGTCGTTGGGTTGCCACGATTAAGTGAATTCCAATTGCACGAGCCAACTGAGCCAAACGCGCTATCGGATGTTCAACTTCCTTCCCTGCAGTCATGATCAAATCGGCAAACTCATCAATGAGTACAACGATATATGGCAAATAAGCGTGTCCTTTTTCTGGGTTGAGCTTTCGTGCAATAAACTTCGCGTTGTATTCTTTGATCGTACGCACATGAGCTGCCTTCAACAATTCATAGCGATCGTCCATCTCTACACATAGCGAATTGAGGGTGTTCACCACTTTTGTAACGTCAGTAATGATCGCATCTTCTTCACCAGGCAATTTTGCCAAGAAATGTCGTTCAATTCGATTGAACAGCGTGAGCTCTACTTTTTTCGGATCGATCAGTACAAATTTCACTTGAGCCGGGTGCTTTTTATATAAGATGGACACCAAAATAGCATTCAAACCAACAGATTTACCTTGGCCTGTGGCACCCGCAACCAGTAAGTGAGGCAAGCGCGTTAAATCAAATACATAGGTTTCATTGGTAATTGTTTTACCCATCACGATTGGCAATTCGTAATCGCTGTCTTGGAATTTTTTTGAAGCGATGAGCGAACGCATACTCACCATGTCGGGATTGCTATTTGGAACTTCAATGCCAATTGTACCTTTTCCCGGAATTGGCGCAATGATTCGAATTCCTAATGCAGAGAGGCTCAGCGCAATATCGTCTTCCAAGTTTTTGATCTTCGAAATTCGAACACCAGGTGCAGGCACGATCTCATAAAGCGTAACCGTTGGACCAACCGTCGCCATGATTTTTGAGATCTCAATTTTGTAGTTTGAAAGTGTGTCGACAATTTTGTTTTTATTCGCTTCGAGTTCAGCCTTGCTAACTGATGGGCCGTTTGATTTATATTCTTTCAAAAGATCAATCGGGGGGAGTGTGTAGCTGGACAAATCCAATTTAGGGTCGTATTCACCAAATTCTTCTGTTTTAGAATTCACTTCTTCCTCCGATAGTAAATCATCGTCCTTTTCTGTCGTGATATTTACTGAAAAATCGTCATCGTCCGATTCAACATCCACAATCGGTTCTTTTGAAATCAACTCAAATTCATCATCGTCGTCGTAGTCATCGTCATTCTCGTGTTCGTCGATCAATTCCGATTCAAAGTCTTCTTCAAACTCATTGTCTTGTTGAGAGAAGTCTACATAATTGGATGGGCGATCCACAATTTTTTCCTCTTCCTTGATGGTATTCACCACCGTCAAATCGTCTTCGCTAAGAATGTCCGCTTCGTCATTGCTCAGTTCATCTTCATCTGATTTACGGAACCAATTAATCAGTTTCTGAAGATTGAAATTGAAAAGAATGAGCGCAAATAGGTAACCGATTGAGATAATCAAGATGAG
>JBFYPU010000097.1:0-2726 GCA_041303175.1 Crocinitomicaceae bacterium
AGAACAAATCCTTGGTGCGCTCGCGGCTCAACGCTGGACCATCCGCCATGAGCGATTCCAGGTGAATAATCAATTCCACCTCACCCAAATCGGTATAATCGACAAACTCAACACTCACACGCGCAAATTCGAACCCATAGAGTGCTTCACGCTTGAGAATTCGCTTTACGCGGACAATCTCCCCATTTGCAATAAACCCTACCCTCGTGTCATCGCCGAGCCAGAAATAATTGTTTTTTACAATCATCAAGGAATCGCCGCTGCACAACTCTTCGTCGTACCACAAAATTCTGCCGCGAATTTGTTGGTTGTATTGGTTGGCATTTTTATTGGAACGTGTGATCACAATTGCTTCATCTTGACCAACACGATCGAAACTGGATTCCAATTCTTCCTGCAACTCAGCTCCCGTAATTCGATAGAGATCCGATTTCGGGCGAATTTCAAACTTTGGATAATCGACCCACTCTGTATTCCGCAAACGCGTTGCATTTCGCAGAATTTCCGAATCACTGGCTTGGCGCACCACTTCACTGAGCTTAAAGGAAGTGATACTCAAGTCAGGATAATGGTGCTTTAGGTATTCTTCGCTCAAAGCTGGGGAAAAATCGCTGCCAACCGGCGGAAGCTGCCCATCGTCCCCCATTAAAATTAGTTTGCACCCGCTACCCGAGTAGACATATTCAAACAAATCTTCTAATAAATTCCGAGCACTTATCGAACCATCCTTTTGCATCGTATAATCGCCAATCATCGACGCTTCATCCACAATGAAAAAGGTATTCTTGAATAAATTTGGTTGCAAACTCATTGGCGATAAGAGATCCACTTTAGACTTTCTGCGATAGATCAATTTATGAATAGTCATCGCATCCTGATCGGATTTGTGGCTAAACACCTTTGCAGCTCGCCCTGTTGGTGCAATTAATTTGGTTGGGACTTTGTAAAAATTCAAGGCTTTGACGAATGCGCCAAGCGCAGAGGTTTTTCCCGTTCCAGCATACCCCTTCAAGAGGAACAAGTACTTCCCATCTTTCAGCCGTGCAAAATTCTCCATGCGTTCAAAGAGCTCTTGTTGCCCCTGATTAGGTACAAGTTGGAAAAATCCTATGATTGTTTGATAAAATATTGAATTCTCTTGATCCATAGTTTAAGTTAAACACATTCAAGCAATTGTTTCATCTGTTGATTAAACGGTTAAAAAAAAGTAGTGAATGACCACCCATAGAATTGAAAAAATTGTAGATTTGTTTCCTATAAAAGTAAATAGATAATCATGACAAACAATTTATCGGTTCTTTTCAAGAAGTATTCAATTCCCGCGATGCTTTTGCTCATTGGATTTGCACTCCTCATCTTTGGATTTACGAACGATCAAAGCATGACATTTCAACTCTCGTCGTTACTCATGTTGCTTGCCGGGGTTCTCAGTTTGCTCTTTAGCTCTGGAAAATTTAGAAATACGCTCTTGGTGATTGTTGGACTATTGGCCGGCGCAATTGGCATTATACTTGTGTTTGTTTCTGGTAACGAAGTAATTACAGAAATGAATTACCAAGAAAAAGTGAAAATGTCTGAAACGATGGCTAAACAAAACTTGGAGGATGTGATCTTTATTCAAAAAGCATATCAAGCACAATATGGTGTTTATGCTGATTCTTGGGACAAATTAATTGACTATGTAAAGAATGGAAAGGTCGATTTTATCGAATCTGAGGGAAGTGTTCCTAATCGTAAGTATGATGCGGCAGAACGCGCATATCTATACGGTGATAATCGTCCTATTGACAACAACATGACGGAAGAAGAGGCATATCGTCTTTCAAAATGGACAACAGGTCCGAACTGGGAAAAAGATTTCCGCTCATTTAGCAGAGACACGACAAAAGTGAGCCTCTTGAAATCCAAATTCGAAAGCGTTTCATATGTAAAAGCACGAAGTATTGTAAACATTGGAAGTTTCAATCCAGATTCTTTGCGATACATTCCATACACGAATGGTAAACGTGAGTGGACACTCCTCACAAAAGTATTGACCTTGCCAGATAGTACAACAGCTCCTGCAATCAAAGTGATTGGAACCCTTCCATTTACTAAGAAAGAAATGTCATTTGGATCGCTCGTGAAACCAAACGAATTTGGCGCTTCTTGGGAGAATAAATAATGGGGAAACACCTTGCGATTGAAGTTTCGCGGCACGGTGCATCTTTTGTCGCTTTGAATGACTCTGTAATCGAACATGACCAATTTGTTGTGTTTCATTTAGGACATGCGAATGCAATCAAAGAACTTCTTGATCAAGCTTTTATAGACCATACATTTTTGAGCGATGCCTACGATGATTTCAGCTTGGCATGGAATACGCATCAATCCACCTTGGTCCCCAATGCAATTTTCGAAGAATCAACTGCCATTGACATTTTTCAACTCTGTTTTGGTAAAGAAATTGACACAAACGAAATCGACTACAACCGAATTTCTCAAGCTGGCGTAGTCAACATTTTTGAAATTCCGGTTTGGATCAAATCCTACTTCGTGATTAAATTCCCAATGATTGTATTGCAACACATTGGCACACATGTTCTTCGTAGCACGTTGGACAGCAATGCGTTTCGATTGAAAGCAACATTGATCATCAATCAAGGGAATTTTCAGCTGTCAATGGTGATGCACAACCAGCTTCACTTCTACTCATTTTTCGACGCTCAATCAGCCGAGGATGTGAT
>JBFYPU010000098.1:0-6258 GCA_041303175.1 Crocinitomicaceae bacterium
CACTATATTTTGACAAACGCTTTGGGTGATACCTTGCAAAGCTCTTATACTACTGGACAAGCGATCCAAACAAACTTGAACGGCGTGGTACAAGGATGGCGCGAAGCATTCCCAGCGTTGAAAAAAGGAGGGAAATACCGCTTGTTTATCCCTTATGAAAAAGCTTACAAGGGCGGTGACCCGCAAGCTCCACAAGGTGCATTGTGCTTCTTTATTGAGTTTCTCAACTTCGGTCCTGCAGGATCTATTGTGAAGCCTCAACCACAACAAATGGGTGGCTATTAGAAACGTTACGCTTGAAGCGACAAGCTGTTGAGTGAAAGATTGAAAGTCCTGTTAGTCAATTGACTAATGGGACTTTTTTTGTGCTGGTACTAGTTATTTTAAGACCTGAACGAATTGTAGCCTTTTGGTATTATCTAAAAATGGTACGCCCATCTTGCCAACATTGCGTCATCGTGTAGTGCTTCAATTCCTGTTTTGGATAGTCGCCAAGGTAACACCAGATGTCTAGGTAGTCTATAATCCCGTCCTTAAAAAATAACGTAGCATTTGCTTCAATTGGAAATTCACTGGATATAATTTTCACCTGATCTAGGATCAATTCAGGAAGTCTTACTCTAAAGTTATTTATCTCCTTTGAATGCGTGAATCCAACAAAAAGTCCTCCTCCAGTGTACTCAAAATCTTCTTCTGTAATATAGGGCAATTGATTTCTTGCATCTAGACCGCTGTCATCCACGTCAAGTAGAAGGTCCAAAATGTCTGAGATGTAGCGAGATTGAACCATATTTTTTTTAACTCTATTCCTAACTCAACCGAAAGAAAAACGTAATGCGATACATCAATGGAATGAGTACTTGCTGCGAGTTGCGCATGAAGTATCCTTGACGGAATGGACTGTTGAGTGAGTTAATCACATCATACATCACCCCAGCGTTGATTCTGAATTTCTCATTGAATTCTTGAGAGTAGCCACCACCTAGGAAAAGCGATGGAGTCCATGTTGGACCGCCGCCCACCACGGAATTGTTGAAGGGTGAACGCATCAACTCAAATTCAGCACCTGCGAAAAGCACATTTGCAAAACGTCCATGCCCAAAAACACCAAAACCATAGACATTGTATGAACCGTTAACTCCCGTAAACGCGTTGTTGCTCCAATTGCGCTGATAGCGAACCGATGGTCCAAAAATGAACTTTTCGTTAGGCTTCAAGCCATATTTTGCACCGATTGAAAAACTCCCGCCATTCGTAGACGCACCAAAATATCCATCTATTCCCACTTCTGTCCCTTCGATTTGTTGTCCAATACCTGTGAGGGAGATGATCATGCCGATTGCGATACTTGCCAGTCTTTTCATTTCTTTGTTTTTTCCAAAGATATAAAATCATCCGTAATCATTTTTGATTTTCCAATCGACTTAGTATGTACCTTTGCGAAAAAATAAATCGTATGCAATTACTCGACGGCAAAGCAACCGCGGCAACCATCAAATTGGAACTTCGGGAAGCAGTTCAAAAGCGCAAAGAGGAAGGGAAGAAAATTCCCCACTTGGCAGCTATTCTCGTTGGAAATGACGGCGGATCGATGACCTACGTCAACGCGAAAGTGAAGGCCTGCGATGAAATTGGCTTCGAAAGTACGCTCATTCGCTACGATGAATCCGTGTCTGAAGATATTTTATTGCGCAAAATTCAGTCCTTGAACGAAGACAAAAGCGTTGACGGATTTATTGTACAATTACCACTACCCAAGCACATCAACGAATTGCGTGTCACACAGGCCATCGACCCAAAAAAGGACGTGGACGGATTTCATCCCGTGAACTTAGGGAATATGGTACTCAACTTACCCGGATTCTTGCCAGCAACACCCGCTGGAATTCTTGAACTGCTCAAGCGAAATGGTGTCGAAACAGAAGGCAAAACCTGTGTGATTATTGGACGGAGCAACATTGTTGGAACGCCCTTGAGCATCATGCTTGCGCGAAATCAAAACCCTGGAAATTGCACCGTAACGCTTACGCACAGTCGCACAGAAAACTTAGCTGATATCACCTCAAAAGCAGATATTGTGGTGGCTGCCATCGGTCGACCTGAATTTGTCACCGCGGATATGATCAAACCAGGAGCCGTGGTGGTGGATGTTGGAACGACACGCGTTGTCGATGAAACACTTCCAAAAGGATGGGCATTGAAAGGAGATGTGAATTTTGCAGCGGTTGCGCCAAAATGTTCGTATATTACACCTGTACCGGGTGGCGTGGGTCCCATGACAATTGCCTCGTTGATGATCAATACATTACGAGCAATGGATTTGAAAGGCAAATAATATCCATTACATAACCAAAAACAAACAAAAATGAAAAAAGTATCGATTGTGAGTTTGGTAACGATCATGATGATTGTTATTTCTTCTTGTGGTTCATCGAACAATGTTGTGAACAACCACGGAATAACGAAGCGTAAGTACAACAGAGGGTTTTTCGTTCAGCGAAATTCCAACATGCGCACGGCAAACAGTGAAGTGAAGGAGGAGCGTGCAAATGCCGAAAAAACGCTTGCAATGCAAGATAAAGTCGCAAAACGCGCCCAAAAAGAATCAGTGAAACAAAAAATGAATGTAGAACAAACAGTTGCGTTAGAAAACACTGCAAGCCATTCAACGGTGTACGCTGCGGAAGCGGAGCAAAGAGGTTCAATCGCAGCAAACGAACGATCTAGCGATGACGCGGGCATCTCAGAGCAAGAAACAAGTGTATCCGTAAGCCGCGAAACGATTGATCGTCAGCCGATTTCCGACCGAAATGAGTCGAACAAAAAACAATCGAAGAGCGCAGCAGGAGGTGGATCAGGTGTACACATTATCATTCTGGTGATCCTTGCGATTATCATTCCTCCGTTGGCTGTTTTCTTGTTCGAAGGCGTAACAACGCGATTCTGGATCGACTTAATCTTGGCGCTTCTAGGTTATGGAATAGGATTTGGAATTGGCGGTCTTTTCGGTTTACTTGGTCTGATTGCTGTCATCTATGCCTTACTCATTGTGCTCGGAGCTATTTAGACAAAACAATAAGAATTTTGAACGTCCCGACAAGTTATGTTGGGGCGTTTTTTATGCGCAAAAGTTCTATGTTTTAGTGTGGTGTCGGAACGCTTGTCGATGCACGCTTTATAAACGCTCCAATGGTGTTTTCACCCCATTCACTAAGGAATAACACGCTAATTTATCCTTGAAAACCGACGACTTAAAAATGGATTTATTGAGTAACATCCGCGCACATTCTTGAATACCCTCAACAATTGACGGGTGGGGGTGAACCAATTCAGACAACACCTCGATCGGTGACCCCATCTTGATCAACAAGCCAACGCCCTGAATCGCCGTTGAAGCATGTTCACCGACAACGCGCATCCCCAAAACGCGCATCTCGTCGTCATTCGTCACGATGATTTTAAAGAAACCTTGCGTTTTTCGCATTGCAATTGCTCGGGCAACCACAGAAAAGTCCAATTTCACCACTTTAACGGGAATATTTTTCTCAATGCATTCTTGCTCATTCAAACCCACTGCTGCCACTTCAGGTTTGAGAAACATAATCGTGCACACATTGTCATAAGAGATCGGTTCCACCTTATTTCCAAATGCTTTTTCAACTGCTTGCCGGGCCTCAATTTCACCCATGTTCACTAACGCAATGCGACCCGATACATCCCCAACGGCATAGATGTTCGGAATGTTGGTTCGAGTATCATCATCCCCAATGTGATGCCCACGTTTAGACATCAATACACCCGCGTTTTCAATCTGTAAGGACTCGATATTTGGCACACGACCAATGGAAAGCAACGCCTTTTCAACCTGTATAATTTCTACTGTGCCGTTTGGATATTTCAATTCATATTCCACCTGACCGTCTTTGTATTCGAGTCGTTCCAAATTTGCATTGTGGTGAACCGTTACCCCTTGCGCTTCAAGGTTTTCAGATACCATTCTACTGATATCTTCATCCTCAAACGGCAAAATTCTATCCTGACGATCGATAATATAGACCTTGGTTTTTCCAAAATTGGAAAAGATCGTGGCATATTCACAACCAATCACCCCAGCGCCCACAATCACCATGCTTTTCGGATAATCCTCTATATGGTCAATTCCATCACTCGTTAAAATGTGCTTTTCATCCACTGAAATGGTAGGAATCATCCGTGGTCTGCTACCTGTGGCAAGGATGATGTTTTCACCATGGATAATTTTTTCATTGCCATCTTGGCTAATTTTCACCTCATTTGCTGAAACCAACGAACCACGCCCGCGCTCATAGTGCAAGAGCTTGTTCATCGTCTCCGTTTGCAACAGTTTAATATGGCAGGAATACTGAAATTTTCGCTCAAACGTTGCCTCGTCTAACGTTTTCCGTACATCGGACCATGGCATGTCAATGGGAGTGCGCCCGCTCGATTTGAGAAAACCATTCATGTCCGCCACACGGTTCGAAAGTTCCCATAAGGTTTTTGATGTTAATGCACCATTGTAAACCCCAGCTCCACCAACGCGATCCGCTTCAATAAGGCACACTTTCTTGCCAAAATCTATTCCGCGCATCGCTGCCGCATAGCCTGCTGGCCCACCTCCAATAACAATAAGATCAAATGTTTCCATGGTTTCACTAAATTCGCACCAAAGATATAAAAGCCATTCAATTAGAACATGAAGTATCAAGAGGATCTAGACAAAGCGGAAGAGTTTAAAGGGGAATTGAACGTATTTTTCAAACGACTCATCAAGAAAAAGCCGAAAAATTTGGATGAAGTCTTTCAAAAGCACCACGACAAGGTCTTCCAAAAAGTGGATTGCATGGCCTGTGCAAATTGCTGTAAAACAACAAGCCCAATTTTTCGTGACATTGATATCAAACGAATTGCGAAGAAACTGAGGATGAATGTGGGTGAATTCGAGCGAACCTATTTGCGCCGAGATGAAGATGATTTTATGGTTTTACAAACATCGCCGTGTGCGTTTTTATCGGATGATAATTCCTGTTCTATCTACGATGTTCGACCGCTTGCATGCAGCGAATATCCTCATACTAACCGAAAAAAGGTGGTGCAAGTCATGGAATTGACAGAAAAAAATACCCGTATCTGTCCAGCCGTCAGTCAAATCGTGTTTAAAGTGAAGGAAGATTTAGGTTGAACTCAACCATTTTATGATTATTTTCGTCTCTATAAGTGAAACTGTACAGTTCGAACTATGAAATTTATTAAAACTGCCGCCCTACTGGCATTCTTGCTACTTGCAGCAAATTTTTCTTTCGCTCAGCGTGGAAAAGAAGGCAACGTTACAATTGCTGGCAATACAACCGTAAATACATACACGTTTCTCACTGCAAATGCAGCTTCTGGAGCAGGTTCAATCACGGTGAACAACAATTCAATGGTTGGGGGCGCTTTTGGAACGTCTCTTGCAGCTGGCGATTTGATCATGATCATTCAAATGCAAGGCGCAACGATGGACATCAACACCACGCCAACAGTCGTTTGGGGAGGTAACTATACAGTTCCGAATGATTATTTTGTCGGCGTATGGGATGCAAATCCACACTATTGGGGTCAGGTAACTGATTATGGAAATGCTGGAAATTTTGAGCGCGTTGAAGTACTAAGTGTTACAGGTTCAAATACCATCAATCTCAATTGCCCGTTAGCAAAGAATTATACAGCTTCAGGTCACGTTCAAGTCATTCGAATTCCACGTTACGAGAATCTTACGGTTCCTGTGGCAACCTCAATCACCGCACCTATTTGGAATGGGGATACAGGTGGCGTTATTGCCCTCGAAGTTAGAGCTGCGCTTACCTTAAACGGAACAATCACCGCAACCGGAGCAGGATTTAGAGGCGGACAATTGGATCCAATGAGTTATACCGCTAACGGGCCTCCAACTTCTATCCGACGATTGGGTTCATTCGATAACCTCGAAGGATCAGAAAAAGGTGAAGGAATAGGTGGATTCACAACGGAATATAATGCGGTTTTTTCACGTTACGGTATTGGAGCGCCAGCGAACGGCGGTGGGGGCGGAGGCTACCAAAATTCAGGAGGTGGAGGAGGTTCCAATTCCTTGGTTGGTGGAACCTACACATCGAAAGGGAATCCTCAAGGCTTTGTTGCCGTTTGGAACCTTGAAGCAGTTGGATTTGGTGGCTCGACTTCTGCAGGTGGAGGTCGTGGTGGATACGCACTCTCAGATTC
>JBFYPU010000099.1:0-3259 GCA_041303175.1 Crocinitomicaceae bacterium
GTCTGAGCAATTGCAGGACATATCAGCGACATGAGCCATAGTTGCACAAAAAAAGCGGACCCTAACTGAATCCGCTCCTTGTGCATTCAATTCATTTTTATCTATACAAAGTAGCCTTCACTGCTTTGATCAATCGTTCCGTATTTGGCAATGCTTCAGCAATTAGGCTCGGAGAAAATGCAAATGGCGTATCTGTTTGCGTAACGCGCATCACAGGTGCATCCAAATGGTCGAACGCGTAACGCTGCAAGTGGTATGCAATTTCAGATGAAATGGATGCCAATGGCCATGATTCTTCTAACACCACACAACGATTCGTTTTCTTTACAGATTCAACAACTGTCGCGTAATCAATTGGTCGAACGGTACGCAAATCGATTACTTCACACGAAATTCCTTCTTTCTCCAGGGCATCTGCAGCCTCGAATGCAACTTTCATGATTTTACCAAAGCTAACGATAGTAATGTCACGTCCTTTGCGTTTGACATCAGCCACGCCGATTGGAATCAAGTATTCTCCTTCAGGAACTTCGCCTTTGTCGCCATACATTTGTTCAGATTCCAAGAAAACAACTGGATCATTGTCACGAATGGCAGATTTCAACAAACCTTTCGCATCCGCTGGATTTGAAGGTGTAATCACTTTCAACCCTGGAACGTGCGCATAAAATGCTTCGAAGCTTTGTGAGTGTGTTGCCGCTAATTGTCCAGCTGTTCCATTTCCTCCGCGGAAAACAATTGGGCAATGGTATTGTCCGCCAGACATTTGCAACATTTTCGCTGCACTGTTGATGATTTGATCCGCTGCTAGAATCGCGAAATTCCACGTCATGAACTCAACAACTGGTCGCAAACCATTCATCGAAGCTCCCACTCCAATCCCAGCGAATCCAAGCTCAGCGATAGGTGTGTCGATCACCCGTTTTGGACCAAATTCATCCAGCATTCCTTGAGAAACTTTGTAAGCTCCGTTATACTCTGCGACCTCTTCTCCCATAAGGAAAACTTTCTCGTCGCGTCGCATTTCTTCGGACATTGCCTCGCGCAGTGCTTCTCTAAATTGTATCGTTTTCATGCTCTAACTTCTTTAATGCTGTGTGAAACAGGACGCCAAATGTAACAAAATTCAAACTTTTGATGAAGGAATCTTGATTCAAAATACTGCGATTTGATAATTTCTTGAAATTCCGGAGGTCAACGAGCCAATGGAAGTCAATTTTTATGCTGTCGATAGCGCATCGTTTAAGCGAGTCATTGATGGAAAATTTGAGATGCTTGGATAAAATTAACCCGAGATCTAAGAATCTACGATGGATGTCCTTTTTGTTTACAAGGAAAGGGAAGAAACGCAGATTAAATTATTATTTTTGTATTCGATTTAATAAAAAATTCCAAATGAAACTATTAGTCTGTATTAGTAAATCTCCTGATACAACATCGAAAATTGCATTCTCGGATGGAAATTCGAAGTTCGATGAAAATGGAGTACAATATATTGTCAACCCGTATGACGAATGGTACGCACTCGTTCGTGCGCTTGAGTTGAAAGAAGCAGGTGGTGGAACAGTGACCATTTGTACAGTTGGTTCCGCGGTGGACGATGCGGTGATTCGCAAGGCACTTGCCATTGGAGCAGACGAGGCGGTTCGCATTGATGCCGATCCAACGGATGCGTATTACACAGCCATGCAAATTGCAGAATATGCTAAATCAAATGGCTTTGATCTCGTGTTAACTGGAAAGGAAACGATCAATTACAACGGTTCTCAAGTGGGTGGAATGATTGCTGAGGCTTTGGATATCCCGTTCGTGTCGCATGCATCAAAATTAGATGTAAGCGGTACAACAGCTACCGTTGAAGTTGAAATTGCTGGGGGCGTACAAGTGTGTGAGGTATCAATTCCTGCTGTGATTTCGTGCGCAAAAGGGATGGCTGAACAACGCATTCCCAACATGCGCGGCATTATGGCTGCTCGAACAAAACCGTTAACGATCATTCCAGCGGCGGACATTCAATCCTTGACGACTTTCGTGACATACGATCTTCCGAACGCAAAATCTGCGTGCAAGATGATTGATCCAACAAACATGGATGAATTGGTGAGTTTGTTACACAACGAGGCGAAAGTCATTTAATCTATCGAATTATGTCAACATTAGTATATATCAGCAGTAGCAATGGAATTGGCAAAAGTGCCATGGAGGTTGTTACTTACGCAAAAAAAATGGGTGGCGCGGTTACCGTTGTCACAAATGGTGGCGCCGCAACAAGTGCATTGGCAACCTTGGGAGAGTATGGCGCATCAAAAGTATTGGTGGACCGTGCAGTTTCTGAAAACGATCCACAGCAACTCACACGAATGATCGCTACCGCGGCAGAAACTGTAGGTGCAACAACCGTAATTTTTTCACATGATCTAATCGCGAAGGCGGTTGCTCCAAGACTATCGGTTCGAATGAAAGCTGGTTTGGTTTCTGGTGCAGTTGCTGTTCCAAATGGAGACACAGTTCAAGTGAATGTGTTCTCTGGAAAAGCATTTGGACATGTAAAAATCAACACAGAGAAAAAAATAATTTCCTTGCTTGCAAACAGCATTCAACCCGAAGCGGGCGGAAGTGTGTGTTCAGTTGAGGAATTCAATGGAAATGGTGGTGCAGCTGCCATTCGTGTGATGGCTACTAAAAAACCAGAAGGCGAAATTCCATTGCCAGAAGCGGAGTTAGTTGTTTCGGCAGGACGTGGATTGAAAGGTCCTGAAAACTGGGGAATTGTAGAAGACTTGGCAACAGCTTTGGGTGCGGCTACTGCATGCTCGCGACCCGTAGCAGATATTGGATGGCGACCACACCACGAGCATGTTGGGCAAACAGGTGTCGCAATTCGTCCAAACTTGTACATCGCGGCAGGAATTTCTGGAGCGATTCAACACTTAGCTGGCGTGAATGGATCAAAGGTCATCGTTGTGATCAACACGGATCCTGAAGCACCATTTTTCAAGGCGGCAGATTATGGAATTGTGGGTGATGCGTTCGATGTTATTCCGCGTTTAACCGAAGCAGTTAAAAAATTCAAATCGTCGAATTAACATTTCTTCAATAGAAATATTAATTTTAGCGTGACTATTGTAATTTTAGGGAGGCAATTCCGAACGATCTCGGCAAGCTTCCCTAAATTTTTTATCAGTTTCAGAAAGAAACCCTGAATATGAATAAAATTAAATTGGAAATCGTTGGATTGTCTTATAGCCAGACGCAATCA
>JBFYPU010000100.1:0-2589 GCA_041303175.1 Crocinitomicaceae bacterium
ACAATTGTTACACCAGAAATGATTGATCTTTTTGAAGCGATTAAAAAGGACCAGCGTGAAACGGCTAAATTCTACAAGCAAAATGCGATTTCACGGTTAGAATTTGCACCTCGGATTATTCGAGACTTGACAATTTCGCCGAACTTGACACAGGACAATTACGATTTATCCTTTGTATTCCGTGGGGAAAAGCATCGAATTCCGGTGGTTCTCAATCTTGCTGGATCTATCGCGAAAATTCAAAGCAAGGAAAAAACGGCCTTTAGAGCATTTCAAAAAGCTCAGCGAATTGGCGATAAAGAACGCAAAATTATTGATGAGTTTAATGCAAAGCAATTGGAGAAATATGGCGCAATGAGAAGATTTCAAGTGGGCGGGATGATGGCAATGTTACCCGATGGGGAGCAGACAAGTAAAGAGTACATCCGCTTTGGATTGACGTCTTTTGGGATGATGAATTGCGATTATTTCTCGAGAAATGTGCCCGATGGTTATTTGGCGTTTGACTCAGTAGCGGTTGATGGAGATGGAAATGTTGTGGCTGTACCTCGCGACGTGAGAAACATTTACATGGACGACAATTCCTATGTTTCAACTACTTCGTTGGATGTTCCAGTGTATAAAAACCGAAAATCAATCATTCTTTTCTTGATCAGTGCCGTTGAAATTGGAATTGTGAAGGGTTGGGAAATCCTAAAAGATGGGTTGGTACGACCAAAAGTGGAACGGGTTTCAATCGATGGGCTTAGTCCCGAAGAGGTGAGTCGGAAAATTTTGGATGCAGGTTCATGAGAATAGTTCTGCTACTTACGGTTCTTCTCGCATCGAAGGTATGCATTGCTCAAACCCGCGTGTTCAGCGAAGGCGCGAAGGTATTGATTGAAGCTGTGGATAGTATTGTGGAAATCGAAGAGATAGTACCTTCGAGTGAAGCATTCGATTTTCTTTCCAACGGAGCGGATCCATTAAACACATTGTTCGTCGCCAATTTGAAATCGCTTTCAAGGAATCATCCCGATGAGTTGAAAGAAAGCAAAACGCTCTCTACTTTGGCCGAATTAGCTACCTTGGCTTGGAAAGGGTCGCAGTACACGGATTCAAAGAAATGGGCTGGAATTGCCAAACATTTTCGTAGGGCATTCGAACGATCTTCCGCGAAGTTCAATTATACAAAGCAAATTTCGTTTCGGATCAAACTATTGGATAACAAAGGAAAGAACTTTTATCTCGACAAGAAGGCAGGGGTGAGCGCGCTCGATCTCTACCAAGGGAAAAAACCGACAGGCTTGACGAAGTCGGAAAAGGAGGAGTTGCCCGATCCGATTCCATTGGATTTTATGACGGAAGAACAGCTGGTAGAACAATTTTCAGTTCAGGTCAAACGACAGAAGCTCATGGCTGATCTCAAACGTGGCAGGTACGCGTATGCTGGAATCCATGTTGAGATAGATCAAACTTCACTGAACAAAAACAAAATTCCCACCGCGAGAGTGGTTGTCGTTCTTGGTGCTAGACGTTTGCGAGATATTCGAATCAAACCACGCTATTACGTAAAAGAAGTAAAGAGTTAAGCTACCCGCAATTTCGCCATTTTCGATTTCAAGAATTGTGCTTTCGCATATTCAGATGTAACGCGGAATTCTTTTTCCGCTCGTGATGGTAAATCGTACATCGCATCGTTGAGAATCGCTTCGCAAATAGAACGCAAGCCGCGTGCGCCGAGTTTGAACTCTACCGCTTTTGTTACAATGAAATCAAGCACGTCGTTGTCAAATTTCAAACTGATGTCGTCCATTTCAAACAGGCGAACATATTGTTTCACCAAGGCATTTTTTGGTTCAGTCAAAATGCGTTTCAAACTTTCGGAATCCAAGGGCTCCAAGTAAGTCAAAACGGGGAAACGCCCAATCAACTCTGGAATCAAACCAAAGGATTTTATGTCCGTCGGGTTGATGTATTTCAACAAAGATTCAGAATCTATTTGCTCATTTTGATCATTGGACGAGAACCCAATCGTTTGTCGATTTACACGGTTGGCAATGATTTTCTCGATTCCGTCAAACGCACCTCCACAAATGAAGAGAATGTTTTTCGTATCGATTTGAATCATCTTTTGTTCGGGATGCTTACGTCCGCCTTGCGGTGGAACATTTACTGTCGCCCCTTCCAATAATTTCAACAAAGCTTGCTGTACACCTTCCCCAGAAACATCACGCGTGATGGACGGGTTGTCACTTTTTCGAGCAATTTTGTCAATTTCATCCACAAATACGATCCCTCGCTGGGCTGAATTGACATCGTAATCCGCTGCCTGAAGTAAGCGAGACAAGATACTTTCAACGTCTTCTCCAACATAACCAGCTTCGGTCAAAACCGTGGCGTCAGCAATGCAAAAGGGCACATTCAACATCTTCGCGATCGTTTTGGCAAGTAAGGTTTTACCCGTACCTGTGCGCCCTACTAAAATAACATTGGATTTTTCAATCTCTACATCGTCCTTTGTGGGCGGCTGATTCAAGCGCTTGTAATGGTTGTAAACCCCAACAGAAAGTACTTTTTTCGCGTCTTCTTGCCCAATCACATATTCAT
>JBFYPU010000101.1:0-3080 GCA_041303175.1 Crocinitomicaceae bacterium
TTTTTTGCTTCTCAAAGCAACTTTTTTCCAATTTTTGCATCTAATACATGAATCCTCTTTCGTATTCCGCGAAATGAGTTGTTTAAATTTGACGTTATGAACTTTTTGAAACCTGTTATTGTTGGCACATTTGCACTTGCATCCATTACTGTTGGTGCGCAAGTTGAAGTTGCTCCTTCTACCACATCCATTGAAACTGCTGCAGTTTCCCCCGAAGAGGCTGCTGAGCAACGATCGCGCAAGCAACTCGAAACGTTGACTCCAGAATTGGGACTGACGCCAGAGCAAGTTGAGCAAATTCACGCATTGAACATCAAAGTAGAATCAAAAATTCAAGCGATTCGCAACAATCAAGAGTTTGATTCAGCGAAGAAACAAGAATTTATCCGTGGCAACCGCGAAGATCAACAACGCATGCTGCAGATGATCCTTACACCGGAGCAATACGCGAAATACGAATCAATGACCATCAAAGACTCTCCACAACGCGTTGAGCGCAGAATGGATGTCAACGATTCTGAGAAATAATTATATTATTCAACAACATAAAAAAAACGGTATCAGCTTCTGGTACCGTTTTTTTGTTGTCATAGTGTGCGCATTTAACACACACTGCTCTTTTACTGTTTACCGTTCAGATGAATTAACTCTTCTTGAATTTTAGTGAAGCTGAATTAATGCAATACCGCAAACCTGTTGGTTTGGGTCCATCATCAAACACATGTCCCAGGTGCGCATCGCATCGAGTACACACCACCTCTACTCTGCTCCATCCGTACGAATTGTCGGTCACTTCACCCACATTTTCTTCATTGATGGGTTCGTAAAAACTTGGCCAACCCGTTCCCGAATCGAATTTCGTTTTGCTGGAGAACAAGTCCAAATCACAGCAAACGCACGAATAGGTTCCTGCCGCTTTGTTGTCCCACAATTTACCCGTGAACGCGCGTTCGGTTCCTTTCAATCGGGTTACCTCATATTCTTCGTCCGTCAATTGCGCTTTCCATTCCGCATCCGATTTCACAACCTTTGTTGAATCGGTTGGATCAAATAGATGCGACTTGGAATTCGATTGAGATTGCATCCCCGATCCACAAGCCGCGATGACGAGTATCCCTAAAAACAATGTTAATTTCATAGCTGTTTATTTTAGAATGATTGGACGGCGCTGGACCTCGTTTCATACAGCATTCTTGCTAAAATTTCTTAAAAACGTCTATTCCGATTGCATCACCAATCATTTTGGAGAAAGTTACCAAAATAAACGCAGCATCCAATCATCCGCTCAGTAGATTTGGCGTACTTTTGCACCGTGAAATTAAGCAAGTATCCCCGAAGTTTCTGGTTAATGTGTTGGTCGTTGCTTGCATTTATGATCAGTTTCAACCTCTTCATTCCAGAATTGAATCAATTGATTTCAGATTTGGATGGTGGTGACTTGAAAGGGGCTACCTTCATTTTATTTGGCATTACAGCGCTTCTGGCGCGTCCGTTTTCGGGGAAACTTTCCGATACCATCGGGCGAAAAAAGGTCATGTATGTCGGAATTGTATTCGGTGCCATCACCACCATTTTCTACCCGCTTGTTGGGCTTTTTGGCTACTTTGTGTTGCGTCTTTCGCATGGTTTTAGCGCTGGATTTCTACCTACAGGAGCCACGGCACTCGTAACCGATTTGTTGCCAGAAAATGGACGTGGCGTTGCGATGGGCATTTGGGGAACGTTTATATCTGTTGGTTTTGGGGTAGGAAATTTCTTTAGCGGAATGATTCTGAACCTCGCTGGGCTTCAAGGATTGTTTATCGTTGCGGCTTTATTTGCGGTGTTGGCAGGTCTGTTGATCCTCGGAATCAAAGAAACATTGCCCAATCCGGAGCGGTTTCGACTTTCACACCTAAAAATTTCGTGGGTTGATGTCTTCGAACCTACCGTGCTCGTTCCAGCATTTATCATGTTTTGCGCGGCGGTTTCCACAGGCATAATTTTCGTTACCTCTTCAGACATTAGCACTTACCTCGGCATTGAAAATAAAGGTTGGTTTTTCATTTTCTACATGGGTTCCACCATCTTCGTACGCTTGTTTGCGGGCAGCCTATCAGACAAAATCGGACGGCGCGAATCCCTCATCATTGGCGTTTCGCTCTTGGTGATCAGTATGGTGCTGATCATGACGGCGACCGAAGTCATTCAATATACGATTGGTGCAATCGTTTATGGACTAGCAACAGGTGTGAACAGTCCAACAATCATGGCATGGACAGCAGATTTATCGCCGGAAAATCGTCGAGGTGTTGGTGCAGGAACGGTATTCATGGCCCTTGAATTGGCAATTATTTTTGGCTCCGTTCTCTCCCTTAAGTTGTATGATAACTCGATGGAATCGGCAAGAGATTTATACGCGCTCTCTGGTGCTTTTGGCGTGTTTGCCATTGTATACCTCATTTGGCACATCAAACGCTTTCGTTCAGTCTTCTAATTCGTCCTCAATCTTGAGGTAGGGGCGCAATTTTCGAACGGCGAAATAAAACGGAATGGTGTCGAACAACGCAAAAAACACTTTGAACGCGTAGGAACTCAAGACAAACATCAACAATTGGTAACCAACCGAGACTCCTTCGCGCAAGGGAAGCGCATTCGCATAATAATACGTAATCAAAATCACCGCAACGGAATCAATCAACTGGCTAGTCAAGGTAGAAACGTTGTTGCGCAACCAGAGTTTTTTTCCGTTCGTTTTATTTTTGAGGTAGTGAAACACATGCACATCGACGAATTGCGCCGTCAAATAAGCGAGCATCGATGCGAACGTTGCACCGAAGGTCAATTTCCGAATCTCGTAGAACGCGTATCCATACGGTACTTCTGCTTTTCCATCAACGATTTGCGGGGACAAACCACCATTTACCAGCTCATCAGGCGCTTCGAGCGCACCACCCAACCACAACACAAAAAGTACCCAAACATTGAGCAACAAGCCAATCCATACCACCATGTTCGCGCGGCGACGACCATAGAGTTCCGAAATGATATCCGTGCACAAAAACGTAATTGGATAGGGCAAAACACCGACAGCAATGGCA
>JBFYPU010000102.1:0-8684 GCA_041303175.1 Crocinitomicaceae bacterium
CGATGCGAGAAAATTGTGGTCATAAAAAAAGCTTCACCAATGTGAAGCTTTTTATCTGTGGGGAATACTGGATTCCCCGCCTGACTGACAGAGTCGGGCAGGGAACCGGTGATCGTCTAAACCGCGAGGAGCTCGGTTCGTCGAATAGAAAAATGGAAACATAAAAAAAGCCTCACCAATGTGAAGCTTTCTATCTGTGGGGAATACTGGATTCGAACCAGTGACCCTCTGCTTGTAAGGCAGATGCTCTAAACCAACTGAGCTAATCCCCCATTTTTAATGGCTCATTCGCCAAATGCGTGTGCAAATATACACTTGATTTTCGTAATGACAAGGGAAATTTTAAAAAATATCACAAAAAATCCGACACCAAAAAGAAGCTACCGATGATCAAAACTGTATCCGATTGTTTTGCAGAAGTTTGTGCACTTTTCAAGGCTTCGAGTGCACCAGGAAAACGGTTGACGGTGCGAAAGGAAAATTCAGCAGCGGCTTCTGAGAGCTGTGAAATCGTCGCACTTCGTGGATTTGAAAATTGCGTTAAATAAAGATGACTATCTGATGGAAACTCCTTGAGTATCGAAGAAATATCTTTGTCTGAACTCGTGCCATAAACGATATGCAGTTCTCCATGATTCAATTCCTTGATCGTCTCCAAGGTTGCTGAAATTCCGGCAGGATTGTGCGAAACATCCAAAATTGTGAGTGGATTTGTCTTCCAAATTTGAAGACGTGCCTTCAATCCCGTATTGATAGAGAGATGCTCTAGTCCTTTTTTACGTGCTTCAGGGGTGGTTGGAAATCCCAGTTGTTCAAGCAAATTCAAGGCGCGATTTGCCAAGCGATAATTCAATTCCTGA
The DNA here is from genome assembly GCA_041303175.1 of Crocinitomicaceae bacterium. Classification (GTDB taxonomy): domain Bacteria; phylum Bacteroidota; class Bacteroidia; order Flavobacteriales_D; family Crocinitomicaceae; genus UBA4466. The sequence goes on from JBFYPU010000102.1 coordinate 861, forward strand.
TAGTTTCCGAGCAATGGAAAGTTCGGAGGTATTTCATCGAGTGAATCAATTTCATGAAGGACTGAACTTCTCCCTTTTGCAATGTCTTTAAAGATTTCGACAATCGGTGAGTGCTGCTCAGCGGTGACGATCGGAACACCTTCTTTGATGATCCCAGCTTTTTCAACAGCGATCTTTTCAAGCGTGTCACCCAAAATCTGTGTGTGTTCTAAGCTGATGTTCGTGATCACACTGAGTAGGGGAGTGATCACATTGGTGGCATCCAATCGACCGCCCAGTCCTGTTTCAATCACACAAATGTCACAGCATTCTTTTTTAAAATAGTCGAGCGCTAGCGCAAAGGTCATCTCAAAGAACGAGGGCTCAAATGCAAGCGTTTCATTCCTCATACGATCGACGAAATCCACCACACTTTTTTGATCTATTGGAACGCCGTTGATTCGAATCCGTTCAGTGTAATCTTCCAAATGCGGTGAGGTGAACAGTCCAACTTTATATCCAGCTTCGCATAGCGCGGATGCAATCATGGAACAGGTTGATCCTTTGCCATTGCTACCAGCAACATGTACGTAGTTCATGCCGCGTTCTGGATGGTCGATGAACGAAAGGAGTTGTCGTGTATTCTCTAAGGTCGGTTTGTAGGCCGCTGATCCGATGAGTTGATACGAAGGAAACTGTGTGAAGAGCCAAGAAACCGCTTCGGAATACCTTGAATTATTGTGCTTTGACACTGATGGTGTAATCTTGGTACACAAGTGGTGAATTCTTCGATTTACTGTATTTCACTTGCTTCTTTATCTCGTACCCAATTTTATTGATCAAAGTGAGATCCGTTGTCGTTGTTTTAGAAGCATAATAGGTGAACGCCACAACATTCCCGTCGGAATCAACGGTAAGCTTGTAAAAAATTTTCGCGTCCGTTTCTATGCTGATATTTTGCACATCAACGCTTCCCAAACGTTTGCGTGACCCAAATCCGATGCCGGGATCTCCGTTACCGCTACCTTGACCATTGTCAGGTCCGAAACCACCACCGCCGCCACCGCCGCCGCCATCGTCATTACCTCCAGTTCCAAAAGGATCGTTGGATGGTCTGTTCGTACTCGCATTGTTCGTGTTATTGTTCGCGTTGGTGTGATTTGATTGACCAGACGCTACTGACGTATTACTTGGCTTATTAGATGTGATGATTCTTTCTGATTGCGGTACATCTGGTCCTTGTGGAGCATCTGTGGGCGTGCCACCACCACCAGCACCTTCAACAACGTATTGTTTTAATTCAATTTGCGTAATATCCGTTCGTGCCTGCACTTTCTGAAACACAGGAAGTGGATTGGGAATTTCATACGTAATCAGATACAAAACGATGAACGACAATACCATCAACACGAACGCCGAAATAATTCCGATGCGTCTATCAATTATATCTACAACAGGTAAGCTTGCCATAATCTTCGTTTTTACTGATTCAACTTATTTATTTATCATACGCCAAAACGGGTTCCCATTGATTGGCTTGACACAAGGCCAGCACATTGAAAACCGACTCGTATGCTGCTTTTTTATGTCCTGCGATTTTTAAACTTGTTTTTCCCGACTCCATTACCATCGGCCCTACCAGATTTTTGATTTCGTCAAATTTCATTGGGGCATTCTTGTCACCGTCAGGTATCAGATAGTAGAGATTGTCTTCCGTTACAACAACCGTAGGAGTTGTTTTCTCAGGATTCGGAGTAAGGTCTGTTTCTGGATTCGGCAAAGCAAGCGGAGTAGTATCATTACTCATAATACTCAAGATGATGAAAAAGATGAGGAGCAAGAATACGAGATCCGTCATGGAAGACATTCCTCCCTCAACCAAGACCTTCTTTTTTGAACTGAATCCCATAATCGTTTATTTACCCGGTTGGTGCAACATATCCATGAACTCCAACGCATCATTTTCCATTTGGTATACCACTTTCCCGATTTGAGAAACCAAGAAGTTGTAACCAATATATGCGATAATACCAACAACCAAGCCAGCAACTGTTGTGACCATCGCAGTCATTGTTCCTGGAGCGATCGTTTCCACACTAATTTCTGTAGATGCTTGCAAATCGATGAATACCATGATCATCCCGATAACTGTTCCAAGGAAACCAATCATGGGCGCTGCACCCGCTGCTGTAGCTAAGAAACTCAATCGTTGTTCAAGACGTAATACCTCGAGTTTTCCGGTGTTTTCAATGGATGCTGAGATTGTATCCAATGGTCGACCCAATCGAGAAATACCTTTTTCAATCATTCGCGCAGAAGGTGAATTCGAGCGCGAACAATAATCATTTGCTGCGTCAATTTTTCCATCCATGATGTATTCTTTTACCTTTGAAAGCAATTGATTATCTTCTTTAGACGCTTTTCGTAAGGCCAGGAAACGTTCCACAAAAATGAAGATAACGTATCCGAGCATAAGTGCGAGTAAGACATTGATAACCAATCCAATTCCTTGACTAGAATCGGCAATGATTTGCCAAATTGGAATTTTTTCTACACCCGTTTCAGGCGCTGCTCCTGGTGTGACTTGAAGTAAAAAAGATAAACTCATAATTGATGTATTATAATCCTATAACGTTAAACGATTCAATTTTGTTACTCTAAAAGTAAGAAAACTCCTGCACCTGCCAAATAACCGAGCATTGCCAGCCAGCCAATGTGTTTCAAATACCAGAAGAAAGAGATTTTTTCCATTCCCATGGCAACAACTCCAGCCGCAGATCCAATGATCAACATACTGCCTCCTGTACCTGCCGCATACGCGATGAAGTGCCAAACAGGAGAGTCGACTCCATAGACAGCTACACCAGCTTCATTTACATAGTTCATATCAAACATTCCCATCGATGCTGCAACAATCGGAACATTATCAACAACAGCAGATGCTGCTCCAATAAGGATGACGAATAAATCGTCTGGCATCATTGCTCGAACGTCTTCTCCAAACGTAAAAATCATACCAAGCGACTCTAGTGCTGCAACGGTCATTAAAATTCCAAGGAAGAATAAAATCGAAGGCATTTCAATTTTTCCAAGCGCCGCGAAGGTTGGGCTGCTGTGGTGGCTGTTTGCGTGTGCATCGTCTTTTTCAGCTGCGGTAATACTTGACATCGAGAACTGGCGTGAACTGATCATCTCTGCAACAATTGCAAAAATGGATAGTGATAGCATCATTCCGATGTATGGAGGCAAGTGCGTAACCGTTTTAAAAATAGGCACGAAAACAATTAAGAACAATCCTAAGTAAAGCATCAATGGACCACGCTTGTTCACGTTTTCCGGAGCTGGTGGTGCTTCAAACGTTCCTTTGAAGATCGGCATGAAACTCGCAATTGCAACAGGAACAACCGTACAAACGATGGATGGTAGAATCAAGAATTCCATCAATTTCAAAGAAGTTACTTTTTCATTCATCCAAAGCATGGTCGTGGTAACGTCTCCAATCGGCGACCATGCTCCACCTGCGTTTGCGGCAATGATGATGAAACCGGCATAGTACATTCTGAGGTGCTTGTCGTCGATCAATTTACGCAAAATCGTGATCAACACGATGGTTGCAGTAAGGTTGTCAATGATCGCAGAAAGCAAGAATCCGATGACACAGACGATCCAAAGAAGTGTTCTTTTTTTCTTTGTTTTGATGAAGTTTTTAAACGTAGCGAAACCATCAAAATGATCGATAATCTCCACAATGGCCATAGCGCCGACAAGGAAAATCAAAATTTCCGCTGTCTTTCCAAAGTGATGAAGGAGCGTAGATTCCATCAAGTGACTTCTTGCCTCTGTTTCCATTCCAGCAAAACTTTCCATCACATGACCATTCGATAAGGTCTGACCATTCATCAAGGCAGCACTATGGCTATCAAACCACGTGGTGAAGTCACCCATTCCAAGTGCAACAACCGTCCAAGCTGCTGCCATCATCAATAATGCTGGAATCAGCTTGTCAATTTTGAGGTAATGTTCCAGTGTAATTGCCAAGTATCCAATGATGAAAATGGCGAGAATTAATAGTTCCATAATTGTAGTTTAATTTAGTTTAATTTTTGTAGAAGTTTATGCGTATTTAGACCAGTTGATCGAGCGCTAGCGCAAAAGCTGTTTTCGCGATGCCCGTTTTATTTGAATTAGAAGCTTTTGCGCGTTCCATTGCCTTGAAAATGGTGGAACTCGTATCGGAGAAAATGCCTTCATCCGTAATTTCACCCAAATCTTCACTCATCAAGTAAGCAAATACCCGCGCCATTCCACAGTTGGAAATGAAATCTGGAATCACAGATAAATGATTGTCCGCCTTGTCAGCAATTTGACCGAAAAAGATTTCTGGATCGGCGAACGGCACATTTGCACCCGCAGAAATGACTTCCATGCCAGCAGCAATCATTCGATCCACTTGATTTTCAGTAATTAAGCGCGATGCAGCGCAGGGAATGAAAACTTCTGCTTTCACGTCCCAAATTTTATCGTTCACCTCGTCATACGATAGCATGTTCGGGTGATTCAATTCATTGCCATTTTTGTTCAGGAACAGTTCACGAATTTCTTCCAATGTAAATCCATGCTCATTGATCAAACCACCAACACGGTCGATGATCCCAACAATTACAGCGCCTTCTTGCGCGAGGTAATACGCTCCCGCAGAACCCACATTTCCCCAACCTTGAACGATGACGCGTTTTCCTTTCAATTCTCCACCATATAAGGTATAATAGTGTCGAACGGATTCAGCAACACCATACCCTGTGATCATATCCGCAACGACATATTTTCGACCCACATTGGGCGAGTATCGCTCGTCTTCAATTACTTTAAGCACTCCATAGCGCAATTGTCCGATTCGGTTAATTTTTTGGGCATCTCTGGGTTGAAAATGACCGTTGAACACGCCTTCTTGAGGATGCCAAACACCACAATCCTCTGTAATTGGAATCACTTCATGGATTTCATCAACGTTTAAATCGCCACCCGTTCCATAATAATGCTTCAAAAGGGGAGTGACCGCTGCATACCAACGTCGCAACACACCATTTTTACGTGGATCCTTTGGGTCGAAATTAATGCCCGATTTAGCGCCGCCAATTGGGGGACCAGCTACGGTGAACTTTACCTCCATTGTTTTGGCAAGTGATTCAACTTCGCGTTTGTCAAGCCCTATCCTCATGCGGGTACCACCTCCAGCAGCACCTCCACGAAGAGAGTTAATCACAACCCAACCTTCAGCTTCCGTTTCAGCGTCTTTCCATTCAAAGACAATTTCTGGGCGCTTGTTCTCGAATTTTTCTAATAATTCTTTCATGTAATCGGTTCAATCTTGCGAACAAAGTTAGCAAAGTATTTGTTCTAGCATCACTTTTCAACGGGATTCTATTTCGGCTTTTTTTACATGAATAAATAACGGCTAAGGCGTGTGTAAAACGCCTGATTTTGCAGCTCTTTTCGCGCCAGTAACCGATGGAAGTGTAGATGTCTTTTCATCCAAATAAAGTGCACCCAAAAAGGCGAAAACGATGGCTTCTTTGAAATCAATCAATTCTTCAGTCGGAAGGATCACTTCACCGGAGAAATTTGCTCGAATTTGGTCGATCAGAAAGTTGTTTTTTGCGCCTCCACCAGTCACGAGTATAGATGAACAGTTGTTATCCACCAAGATACGTACAATTTGATGCGCGATATGTCGTGTCACAGTGTGCAGAAGATCCAACGGTTCTTCACTTGAATAGGTGGAAAGTATACGAGTAAACACTTGGTTGAGCCATTCAGTGCCTAACGATTTTGGTGCAGATTGATAATAATAATCCAAGCCATTTAGCGTAGCAAAAAGTGCTGGAATTAGGTTTCCTTTCTTCGCAAGCTCTCCATTTCGATCGTATTGTAGACGAAAGTATTTTTGACAAAGCTCATTGATGGGTAAATTTCCAGGACCAATATCAAATGCCACAACCGTTGAACGTTTCAAGCAAATGTTCGCAAATCCACCAATATTGAGAAATGCATCGGCGCGATCGGCATATAATAGCGTATCACCAATAGGAACCAAGGGCGCTCCTTGTCCACCTAGGATCACATCTTTTGATCGAAAATCATTGATCACTACAATACCTGTTTCCACGGCGATCGTTGTGCCGCAACCAATTTGAAGGGTAAAGCCATTCTCAGGCTGATGGAAAATTGTATGCCCATGTGAAGCGATTGCATCAATTTCTTCACCTGAAATTTGTGGATCATGGATAAACTCATTGACGCAACGTGCAAAATAACGCCCCAGTTCTTTGTCAAGCATACACAATTGTTCCACCGAAAAATGAACGGAATTCTTCAATGAATTTAGCAGGTGCTCAGTGTACGAAAAGGTTTTAACGGATTGCACCATGTGCTGCCACTGGTCTTCTGAACGCGAAAAATGTACGAGCGCCACGTCAACTCCGTCCATCGAAGTGCCTGACATTATTCCTATAATCTTGTATGAATTCACAACGGTTTTAAAGGTAGAAATTTAAATGAAAGCGTTACCTTTGTTTGACATTTTTTGAATCATAAACTATAAACACTCATAAGAATGAATTTTGACTTATCAGAAGAGCATCTAGCTGTGAAGGAAGCAGCGCGGGATTTTGCCCAAAACGTTTTGAAACCTGGCGTTATTGCTCGAGACAATGAGCAACGGTTTCCAGCAGATGAAATTCGTCAATTGGGTGAACTTGGGTTCATGGGAATGATGGTGAGTCCAGAATATGGTGGTTCAGGAATGGATACCCTTTCTTATGTGTTGGCGATGGAAGAAATTTCCAAAGTAGATGCATCAACGTCAGTTTGTATGTCGGTAAACAATTCCCTTGTTTGTTGGGGATTGGAAGCGTATGGAACGGAGGAACAAAAACAGAAATACTTGATCCCACTCGCAAAAGGTGAGAAAATTGGAGCATTTTGTCTTTCTGAACCAGAAGCTGGCTCGGATGCAACTTCGCAACGCACGACTGCAATCGATATGGGCGACCACTATTTATTGAACGGTACTAAAAACTGGATCACAAATGGATCTTCTGCTTCAACATACCTTGTAATTGCTCAAACGGATGCATCTGCAGGACACCATGGAATCAATGCCTTGATTGTTGAACGCGGAATGGAAGGATTTCTCGTAGGCGCGAAAGAGGATAAAATGGGGATTCGTGGATCAGATACACATACATTGATGTTCACAGACGTGAAAGTACCAAAAGCAAATCGTATTGGTGAAGACGGATTCGGATTCAAATTCGCAATGAAAGTTCTTTCAGGTGGACGTATTGGAATTGCTTCTCAAGCACTTGGAATTGCAGCAGGCGCCTTGGAATTGTCTTTGGCTTATTCTAAAGAGCGCAAAGCGTTCGGAAAAGAGATTTCTCAGCATCAAGCGATTGCTTTCAAATTGGCAGATATGGCAACAGAAACCGAGGCAGCTCGTTTGTTGGTATACCGTTCTGCTTTGGATAAAGATAACGGTCGCAACTACGATCAATCCAGTGCAATGGCGAAGTTGTTTGCTTCACAAGTTGCTATGACGCACACAGTGGAGGCTGTTCAAATTCATGGAGGATACGGTTTCGTGAAAGAATACCACGTGGAACGTTTGATGCGCGATGCGAAAATCACACAAATCTATGAAGGAACATCTGAAATTCAGAAAATCGTGATCTCACGAAATATTTTGAAAGATTAATAAAAACGAGAGCTGAGCCACGGCAGCTGCGGCCTGAGGGCTGAGGCTCTCGAAGCCCGAAGTGACCGAAGCCCGAATTGAAACTCAAA
>JBFYPU010000103.1:0-6975 GCA_041303175.1 Crocinitomicaceae bacterium
GTCATTCCGTTCGACCAACGATACGAGTAGGGTGCAACACCACCTTTTGTCGTCGCATTGATTTTCCCGTCCGTTCCATTAAAAACAGTGACGTCCGTTCCGGTAGCAGTAATCACAATTGGTGGAGGCGCCAAAATGGATGCTGAGTAGATGTCGCTTAGGACGTTCTCGCGGTTGCTTGACCAATAGATTTGGTTTCCCGAATAGGTGAAATACGCGTCAAACTTCGATGAGTTGATGGGTGCACCTAGATTTATCGGAACTGACCAATCTGTCCAAGAGCCTTGCTTTACAGAATAGTGAATATCGGCATCGCCTAAACCACCCATTCCGTTGCTGGAGAAGAATAAGGTGTCTTTTGATTGCGACAAGAAAGGAGAAATTTCAAATCCCGTGGAATTGATCACATTTCCCATGTGCAAAGGGGTTGACCAACCTTCGGTGGTTTTCTCACTCACGTATAAGTCTTCCTGCCCAAAACTTTTGGGTCCATTTTGTGAGATAATGATTGTCTTTCCGTCTGAGCTCACGTGGAAACCATAGGCGTCACCTTCAATATCGAGTGATGGAATCGACATTTTTTCTGGGGCCGACCAACTGGTTCCGCTTCCCTTCGAAACGGCTAAACCTTTGGCCAAATCCTTTTTTCCTTCGTACGCATTGAGCAAATACATCAGGTTTCCGTTCTCGCCCAAACCGAGAATTGCGTTGTTAAATTTATTGTTGACGTCCTTTAATTGCTTGCAATCCGTGTACGATCCATCGGCATTGCGCGTACTGTACCAAATGTCCTGATCCAAATCACCACCCTTGCTTTTCGCATCGAATGTACGCACGAAGTACAAAATGGAACTGTCTTTGGAAAAAACCGGGATGCTCTCCTCCGCGTCGATCGTGTTCACCGTACCTCCCAATTGAACGGGATCAGAAACACTCCAAAATTGTGCCTGCGAAAGACTCGAAACACTTACAAAAAGCGCGAAAAGCGCGACATTCTTCTTCATCCTCAATCTTATCTTCCTAACATTAATCCAAGCACCAACTCATGCCCTCCAGCACTAAAATTCCGTACTTTCGAGATATTGAAATCGTAGGAATATCCAAACTTAAAGCGCTCACTGATGTTCAATCCAGCCATTGCAACGAGCGCATCTTGATTTCTAAACGACGCTCCAACCCACAACCATTCTTTGTATTCGTATTGCAACGAACCTTCAATTGAGATCGGCGCGCCAAACGTATATTTTGCCAGAAAGGCTGGCATTAAGGTCGCATTTTGAGAAATCGGTAACTTCACACCAGCGGTAGCTTGAAAGTGCATGTTTGGATCGAAGGTTGTTTGCACGTTTCCAAATTTCACGTAGTCCTTCGTCAATTGATCCACTGAAACTCCCACGAACATTTTTTTCGAATAGAGGTATAAACCCGCACCGAGATCGAATGTGTTTTGCGCTCCAGAATTCGCTACAAAATTGTCGTAGGTATTGTCCGAGCCAGTTCCATTCAACATGCTCAAGGTTTGTGCTTTATCCGATAAAAAGGATCGGTTTGAAAGTCCCAAACTTGTTCCGAACGATAAGTTGTAGTTTCTGGACAAAGGAAGATGAATGGCATAGGTGACGGACGCTCGGAGTTGTTGAAACGCACCGTATTGATCGGCCAAAAGCTGACCTCCAAGCGCATGCTTGAATTTTCCTGTGCGAATTTCTGGATTTCTTACGGGTCCACTGCTGATGCGAATCCCTGGATTGTAGCGCGCTCTCGTTGTTCGTGTGAGCGGCGACGAAACGTATAAATAGCTCGATTTTGGCGCATCCGTAAAGCCCAACCATTGCATTCTTCCGCCAACGGTGACGTCCACGAAGTCGTATACACCCGCCGCTGCAGGATTCACCAAGTACTGATTTCTGAGGTATTGACTAAATTGAGGAACTTGCTGCGCATAGGAAAAGGATAGCGCAAAAAAACATCCAATTGTTAGTAAGTGTTTCATTTATAGTTTGTTCGTTTAATCAAGTAAAATAAACTCCAACGGACAACGCACCTCTTTTGGGTAGGTCTTTGTTCAATCGGAAGCTAGATTCTTACTACACAACCCATTTTTTATCTCATGAATTGCACACTAAAATAACCCATATCCGCGAAAAAGCAGAAGTTTTAGCCAAAAAAGTGTACAACGCACGAATGTGCTGATGATTAAAGAGACGTTGTTTATGGCAAAAAGGTTGAAAACCTTGTATTTTATGGACACGTCCATGCTCAGAAATGGGGTTTATTTCGTAACTTACTTCACTGAAGATGAAAAATCATCTAAAAAATGGATCAAACAATGAAACACATACTCATTTTCCTCGCGTTCATTTCTTTTGGAGTGTCTGCCCAAACATGGCAAACCATCCCTTCTGCACATTACAATTTTTCGAAGTACACATCGGGTGATGTTGTTTCCATCAATTACAGCCAGTTTGAGATCAATCCATACGATGGCACAATGTGGTTCATTTCAAACAATTACGGCGTAGATTTCAACATTAAACGGATTAATTCCGATGGTTCAATGACACTATTTGATCCAACCAACACGTCTTTTATGGACATGAATTCGCGTTATTACTACGGGATGGATTTCACTTCCTCAAGAACATATCTTCTACACGGATTTCAAGGCGTGTTTTCGTACGATGGAAGTTTTTGGAATCAACCTGTTGGTACGATTAACAAGGGGGTAGCAATATGCGCTGATGGTGATAGTGCGTTTGTTTCAAGATTAGATGCGAATTTCCTAACGATCAAGGACGATGTGCCATTTTTTTACCCTTGGAATTATGCGAAAAGAATGGCTTCAAGAAACGGATCAACATGGGCGACTTATGGCACTGTAGATGGAATTTACAAATACGATTGGACTGCCTCCGACGCGATCTATTTTACTCCTGAATCGAGTCCGTTGCTAGACTATTCAAACCACGATTTCAAATTTGCACGAACCTCTGACACGCTTTATGTGGCGGGTGAGCAAGGCTTTTCATTGGCGTTTGGCGACGTTTTCGAAGACACTATTACGATGAACACCTGCTCCAACATGCCCTATCCGAGCATTCTGGAATTTGAATTCGACAGTCAAGACAACATTTGGGCGGTATTTGGTGATGGTGGCACACAAGGATTTCTTCCCATGTACATTGGCTACTACGATCGTGACGTGCAGGATTGGACACTCGTTTATGACCAGAGCACTTCACCCATCGATTTTTCGCAGAAACTCGATATAGAAATTGACAACGACGACAACCTTTGGGTCTGTGATCGCTTTAATCTCCACGTACTTAAAATCAATACAACACCAGGATGGTTATCGCTTGTGGATGAATCCATTCAGTCATTTTCCATCTATCCAAATCCAACGAATGGAGCGATTTCTATACAGACTGATCAAGCTGTGAGCGATATTGAAATTCGTGATCTTTCAGGAAGACTGATCAAATCGTTACCTTTTGCTTCTGAAATTTACTTGGAATCGAAAGGAACGTATAGTATTCGGTTATTGGACAATGGAATCGTTGTTGGTAACCAAATCGTGATGGTGGAATAGAATTTTTCGGATAATCGTTGCTCCATCAATTCATACACTCACACGGTGCGTCAAAAACGAGTTCCGTATTCGGGAGCAGTTCCGACCATTTTTTCTGGAATTCCTTGTTGAAGCGGATGCCTGTGAAGTCAATTTTTTTCAATTGGGTCAGGCGCATCATGGATTCTGGCAAGGAGGAAATGGGATTGTCGTAGAGATCCAATAGTTCCAAGTTCACAGCATATTCAATGCAATCTGGGATACTATAAATCGCATTTCGATTAAGGATCAAGGTTTTGAGTTCGGAAAGTTGACAGATCTGAATGGGAAAGGTTGAAAACTCATTTTTACCGAGATCGAGGTACTCCAATTCCTTGAAGTCTTTGATGAAATCGGGAAGCTGCGTCAACCTGTTTTTGGAGAAATTAAGGTGTGTGACCTTCGTAAATCGCACCAAGTCGGCAGGAACTTCAGTCAATTTCAATTTCTCGAAAGAGATCGCATAAATGGTATCAGGATTAGCTCCTTGCGCCACTTCCCAATCGTATAGTTTTTGATCTTGTCCGAAGGAAAAACTAGACCAAAGAAGTAAAATAAGCGCGAATTGTTTCTTCATCATGTGCAAGTTGTTCCTTTAAATCGGGGATGGAATCAAATTTCAGTTCGTCTCTGAACCGAGACAATAATTGTACCGTAACGTACTGATCATACAAATCACCGTCAAAATCGAACACGTTCACTTCGATGGAGATGCCATCGTGATTGGCAAGCGTGGGCCGCAATCCAATGTTCATCATTCCTTCTCGCAACGATCCATCGGCAAGGAGCACGTTCACGGCATATACCCCCAATTTTGGAATCAACTTGATGTCGCTTTCAATGTCGAGATTCGCCGTCGGAAAACCAATGGATCTTCCCAAAGCATTGCCCCGAATCACTTTTCCATGCAGTTCAAACGGCTCGCCCAAATACGTTTTTGCCAAATCCATTTCACCTCCCAAAATCGCATTGCGAATCTTCGTGGAACTGATGTTCACTTCGTCGATCTCCTGCGCAGCGATCTCGTGGACAGAAAAATTGTAGACATCGCACACGTCTTTGAGAAAGGCAATCGAACCTTCGCGGTTTTTCCCGAACTGGTGGTCATACCCAATCACCAATTTCTTTACATTCAACCGATTCACGAGGTAATCCCGCACAAATTCAATGGCTGTTAAACGCGAAAATTCTGGCGTAAATGGATGTACAATCACGTTTTGAAGTCCCATTCGTCGCAGTTTATCCATTTTTTCTACCTGCGTCTGAATCAAGCGCAAACCGTGACTTTCCGGATATAACACCATTCGAGGGTGCGGATAAAATGTGAATAAAACCGACTCACCATCAATGGCTTCCGCTTCACGATTGAGCTGCTGAATGATTTTTTGATGCCCCACATGAACGCCATCAAACGTTCCGATTGTGAGCACCGGATTCGGGATGTCTAAGATTTGATCAAATCCTTGATAAATTTTCATTCATTGAGCCTTTCGAGCAAAGTTAGTAAACTCAACGCGATTGAATCTCGTTGCGCGAAATAACTTTTTTGACAATACTGCTTTTATTTCCTTGCACCTATACCACAAATTAGGTATTTTTGCACCTGATAAGGCTCTTTATTTAAATTAAGTCTAAATAAGGATAAGGTTCTAAAAACGTGTGAATATGATTACAGTAACAGATTCAGCAAAAAATCAAGCGACTCGTTTGATGCAAGAGGAAGGACAAGATGGCTATTTCATCCGAGTGGGCGTTGAAGGCGGCGGATGCTCAGGATTGATGTATCAATTGAAATTTGACAACGAAGAGAAAGAAGGAGATAAGGCATTTGAAGACAATGGTGTAAAAGTAGTTGTGGACAAAAAAAGTTACCTCTACTTGATTGGAACGACCCTCGATTTTTCGGGAGGACTGAATGGAAAAGGCTTCGTATTCGTGAATCCAAACGCTGATCGTACCTGTGGTTGCGGCGAATCATTTTCAATCTAAGCAAAGGCATGTCAAACTACACAGAGAACGAACTCGCCAAAGACCTCGAAAATCAGGAATACAAATTTGGTTTCACGTCGGACATTGAGTCGGATACGATTCCAAAAGGACTGAATGAGGATGTAATTCGCTTGATTTCTAGCAAAAAGGATGAACCGCAATGGTTATTGGACTACCGTTTGAATGCCTACCGTGCATGGATCCAAATGACCGAGCCAGAATGGGCGCATGTGCACTACACAAAACCTGATTTTCAGGAAATTGCCTACTATTCAGCTCCAAAGCAAACGAAGAAATACGAAAGCTGGGACGATGTGGATCCAGAAATGAAGGCGACGATGGCCAAATTGGGAATTTCCATGGAAGAGCAAAAACGCCTTACCGGTGTGGCTGTTGATTTCGTGATGGATTCCGTTTCGGTTGCTACATCATTTAAAGCGAAATTGGCTGAACTGGGAATCATTTTTTGCTCGTTTTCCGAAGCGGTGCAAGATCACCCAGAATTGGTTCGCGCTCACATGGGAACGGTTGTTCCATATACAGATAACTTTTACGCTGCTTTGAACTGCGCTGTGTTTACAGACGGTTCATTCTGCTATATCCCAAAAGGCGTTCGTTGCCCCATGGAATTGTCAACCTATTTCCGGATCAATCAAGGCGGAACTGGACAATTTGAGCGCACGCTAGTCGTTGCAGATGAAGGTTCGTACGTTTCTTACCTCGAAGGATGCACGGCTCCACAACGCGACGAAAACCAATTGCACGCAGCCGTGGTTGAATTGATCGCCAAAGACAATGCTGAGATCAAGTATTCAACCGTTCAAAACTGGTACCCTGGTGACAAAAATGGCGTGGGTGGAATTTTCAACTTTGTCACGAAGCGCGGAATTTGCGACACACACGCAAAAATCTCATGGACTCAAGTCGAAACGGGTTCTGCTGTGACGTGGAAATATCCATCCTGTATCTTGAAAGGTGATTATTCAGTCGGGGAATTTTATTCCGTAGCAGTGACCAACAACTACCAGCAAGCGGACACGGGAACGAAAATGGTTCACCTTGGAAAAGGAACGAAAAGCACCATCATTTCGAAAGGAATCTCGGCAGGGAAATCGCAAAATTCATACAGAGGTTTGGTGCAAATCCACAAAAACGCGGACAATGCACGGAACTTTTCGCAATGTGATTCCTTATTGATGACGGACGAATGCGGCGCGCACACCTTTCCATACATCGAATGCAAGAACAGCTCTGCAAAAATTGAACACGAAGCAACGACCTCTAAAATTGGGGAAGATCAAATCTTTTATTGCCTTCAACGTGGAATCAGCGAAGAAAAAGCAATCGGTTTGATCGTGAACGGATATTGCAAAGAA
>JBFYPU010000104.1:0-14731 GCA_041303175.1 Crocinitomicaceae bacterium
TTTTCTGCTAATGGCTCGTGGACAGTACCATGTGGCGTAACAACCGCGACCTTCCAAATTTGGGGCGGTGGCGGTGGCGGAGGCGGAGATGCATCTAATGGATTTCCTGCTGGATCAGGTGGCGGCTCAGGCGGATATTCAACCATCACTCTTGTTGGTCTCGTACCGGGGAACATTTATACGTTTGTTGTAGGCACAGGGGGAACTGGAATTATAGGAAATACTGCCGCCGCTCCGGCTAACAGCGGTGGAACAACAACCCTGACTGGTGTTGGCGCAAGTTTGACTGCGAATGGCGGAAGTCCAGGAACATCAAATGGCACTCCAGGAGGTGCGGGTGGCACTGCATCTGGAGGATCGACAAATACAACGGGAAATACAGGCGGATCTCAAACAGGCACCGTGAGCGGATTTGGTTCCGGCGCACCGAATGGCGGTGGAAATGTTCCAGGATGTAGTTCATCGGCATGCACCGGTGGTGCTGGAACTGCCTTTGGCGGTGGTGGTGCTGGTGGTGGGCCTAGGGGTGGTGGAGTAAATTCAACGGGAGGTGCTGGAGCTGGCGGTGGTGTGCGTATTACATTTACGTCAACGACAACATTACCGAACGCGGGTGTTGATCAAACCGCATGTGGCACGCTAACATTGAATGGCAATACACCTGACATTGGTTGGACGGGAGCTTGGTCGGTTGTATCTGGAACAGCTACAATCACAACGCCTGCCTCACCAACAAGTACGGTTACAGGAATCCCTGCTGGCACATGCGCTACAATCCGATGGACGTTTACAAATCCACCGTGTTCACCCATTACTGATGATGTCATTCTTTGTAGTCCTGCAATTTGTAACGATGAACCATGTACTGCTTTTAATTTACCCGTGAGTTCGGGCACCTGTTCTTTTACGGCCGGAACAAATGTGGGAGCAACATTCTCAACGGGGATGGCTGAACATAGTTGCGCAACCGTTAATGGACCTGATGTTTGGTACGCAATTACTGTACCACCAAGTGGGCAAGTGCAAGTATCGGGACAATCTACACTGGACGCCTTTGATGAATTGTTGTCGATTTACGATGGCCCTTGTAACAATCTTAGTTTCAATGGTTGTGTGAGTGGTGCCGGGGCAAATGCCTACCCTTTAACGTATGCAGGTGTGCCAGGTTCTATCATCTATCTTCGTGTTTCGGAAGGTACTGGAGGCGATGCTGCGACAGGGAATTTCGGGATTTGTGCGGTCGAAGCTACTACAGCGGGCATTTCCGAGGTAGTTCCTGGAACTACAACCACAGTAACTTGCGGGAGCACATTAAATTTTTATGACACAGGCGGTTCCGGTGGTACTGCAACTGTGAGTACGTTGCAACCACCTCCTGCAGGAAATTACACGAACAATACAGGCGCGACTTGGACAATCTGTCCAAGTGACCCAACTCAGGTGGTACAGATCAATTTCACTTCATTCCAACTCGAAACCGGATTCGACAAAATGATCATCTTATCTGGCGACACGGTCATCGCTCAATGGACAGGAAATGAAGGTCAGGGTGACATTGTCACTTCTCAATATCCAGGTGAGTGTCTAACGGTTGTTTTTCAAACTGACTTCTCATTTACAGCGCTTGGATGGGCAGCTACCGTATCATGTACAAATACCATTCTTCCTCCTCAAGTAACCACAGCTTGTGAAGTAACGAATTGCAATAGTGGCTGTGGGGTTTGGGTTTGCGCGGATGGTATCTACGATACAGAGGCAGGTGCTGGAGCGGGAATCGATGAAATCAACGAAGTCACCGGCGGTTGTTGGGGTGGAGCTGGTGAAGTCGCATCGAGTTGGTTCTACTTCACGGTCGGCGCTGATGGAACCTTGGCATTTGAATTCATTCCTTCCAACAGTGGGCACAACGTTAACTTCGCATTATACGGTCCTTCTACAGATGGAGTTCCTCCCTGCCCATTAAGTACTGGAGAGGCTCCGATTCGATGTAGTTTTGCAGGAGCAGGTGGAATTAACACCGGTTTGCAAGCTGGAGAAACAGATTTGTATGATATTCTCACAGGTAATGGAATGGCAATGCCCGTGAATGTTGTCGCTGGACAGACCTATGCGCTGGTTGTGGATGTATACCAAAACGGGCAACCACCGACACAAACCGAAATTGACTTTACAGGTACAGCAGTACTCGATTGTACTCCCGTATTTTTGGGGATCAGTTTAGCTGAATTCAATGGGATGAATAAAGGTGCATCGAACTTATTGTATTGGACAGTCACTAACCAGATGAACAACGATTATTTTACCATTTACAGAAGCTTTGACGCCGCTAGTTGGGAAAAAGTAGATACCGTGCATGGAGCAGGTACCTCGAATGCAACGATGTACTATTCCTTGGAAGATCGCAATCCTTACTTTCCAATTAGCTATTATAAATTGGTTCAAACGGATATCGATGGTGGTGAGAGCTCCTCCGATATTATCGCGATATCAAACACTAAAAACAATGGTGAACAATTGGTCAATAGTGTGTTCCCAAATCCAACTTCTGATTTTACGTCATTTCTATTTACAGGTACCAACGATCAAACACCGTTAACCATGGCATTATATAACGAGCTAGGACAGGTTGTTATGGAAGGAATTTATACTTCGCTAAACGCAGGGTCAGGATTAACGATTGATACACGTGAGCTTGGACGAGGTGTTTATCAGCTTGTGTTTACTCAAGGAGACCTACAACAAATAGAGCGTTTGTCAATTGTCAAATAATAATTGATCTAACACCTCTAAGTAAGCGATAGAATTCTGGTATTTCTTGAGAGCTAATGGCTTCATTCCATGTTGTGCATCGCGCGTTTATTCGCTGAGTGCCTCCAGTTGCAAAGCGCCAAATCAACGTTGAATTCGTGCACCAATTATCATTTGTCGAAACAAAATAATCCGAAGAAATGGGCACGACATTGATATGTATATCAATGACTCTTGAAACTTAACGGCTTAACGCCTGTAATTTGGCCGTAATGTTAGCGTCATCTGTAGCAATTTTCTTCGCCCTCTTGATGGATATCAGCGCCTTTTCTTTATTTCCCAATGCGAGATAAATATCACTCATCAGGACAAAGTAATCCGCATTATCGGGCGCGTATTTGTCTCCTTCTTCGAGTGCCTCAATCGCCTTTTTAGGCTGATTCAATTTCAAATAACACACTGCCTTCGACTGGTATATTTCTGGGATTTTGGAGATTTTTTCCGCTCTAGCGTATTCTGCTAAGGCTTTTTGGATTTCATTTTGAGATAAGTAATATTTCCCCAACTGCATCAGCGGAGCAGCAACGCGATCGTGTGCCTTCACGGCTTTCTCGAATGCTTCTTTCCCTTCCGCCATGCGCCCAAACTCCATGTAGGCATTCCCCAAATCTAGCATGGGTTTCATGGATCGATCCGTGATCTCAACAGCACGTTCATAATGATGTAAAATTCGTTCTGCTTTATCAGGAGATGGATTTGTGTAATACTCGGCGTGCAAGAGACAGGCATAGTTGTATTGCGTTCTCGCACAATCATTAAGGGTTTCAAGATCAGCTTCAAAGAGCGTTGCGTTGTTCTCCCAAGCCTTGTTTCGATTCAATGTTTTGACAAAGCCCAGAAGGAAAAACAAAGCCAACACGCCAAGCGCAATTTGTGCTTTCCAATTTTTCCAAATTGGCTCGGCATCAGCATTGAAACTTGCTTTCGTAAGACGTTCAATGAGGGCAACTACAGCGATTAAAAATCCGAGTGATGGAATAAACAGAAAACGCTCGCCCATGTAATCTGGACCGATTTGAAGAATGTGTAAATAGACCGAAAGCGCAACGAAATAGAACAAAATTCCAAACAAAAGCACACTCTTTTTCTTGAATTCACGGATCACGACGTAGATCAAACCGAGGTGAAATAGAACGGCGATCATCACCAATGGATTGCCAAAAGAAACAATGGTTGAATGCGAAAAACCATAATCGTGTACGAGTGTGATCGGAAACACCATCAGTCCAAGATCTTTCATCAAAATATAGAGGACATTTGGTATGATTTCCTTAAGTCCTTTCGCATCGAACAACGGATTTCCAAGGAAACCATCTTCTTTGTATTGCGATGTTTCTAGGAGTGCAGTTGCATTGTTCTCAAATACTGCATCCGAATAAACATAATAGCGAATGGCGAAGAGCGAAATTCCACCCAAAACAAGAAATGAAAACTTGAAGTAGGGCTTGATGCGTTCCGATTGTTTGAAATAGGCCACAATTAGAAGAATAGGTACAAACACGATTCCGTTTTCCTTCGAGAGGAATGAAAGAATTAATGCGAGGAGCGTCAACCCTCCATAGATGAAATTTCGTTTGGGCTTCTCCAGAAAATTAAGGAAGAAAAGGAGCGAAAGCATCCCGAAAATCATCGCTAAAATCTCATCTCTAGACTTGATGTTCGCAACGACTTCTGTGTGAACGGGGTGAATAATGAACAGGCCAACAATGATCAGTGCAAATAGCGCACTTTTCTCTGGAAACATTCTTCGCAAAAAATAAAAAATCAAGCAGCAGAGCAAGGCGTAATACAAGACATTCATCACATGCCCCGTTTTTGGCGTCATCTCGGATAATTCAATATCCAATGCGAAACTCAACAAGGAAATGGGTCGATAACCGTAACGGTATTGAATCTCGTCTCCTTTAATGTTTCTAAAAAAATCCGAAGGATTGGATAGCCCTTGCTGAACGCGCTCGTTTTGGGTGATCACAATGGCGTCGTCCCATGCATAATCATGCTCAAATGTGTTCCCGTATTGAAAGAGAGCAAGCAAGCAAATGATGATATAAATTCTCGCCTTTTTGAGCATTAGTAATTGTCTAAAAAGTAACTTTCATTTCTGAAATCGTATCGGATTACCATTGGAAATCGCCCGAATTCCTTGTAAAAAAAACGAATAAATGGGAAATTACAATAAAACCAAGGGTGAAAATACGGATGATTAATCAATCTGATGAATCCATTTCTACGAAATTTAGGATTACTCAAACTTTTTCTCACTTCTTGTTTCGAAATTGTATGGAGCGGTTCTATCCCATTTAGAGACCCAATTTTGTCAACAAGCACGTAGAGCGGTGTCGCTTTTAATAATTCAATGAAAAGATTCGAGTAATTTTCATTCAATTCCTGCTGAATCTCATCCAACATGGACCTCCGCCATACCATTAATTCAGTTGATGTTTCCCTATAACCTTTTGCGTGATAATACGCCAAATAGGGTGTCGTTCTCCAAGGTGCGCTGTTCTTCGTATAATAATTTTTTTGAGTAACTTCTTCATCAATTCCTCTAAGGAAATTCACTTGTCTCATTCCTGAAAAAATCGTAGAAACCTGCTCAAACTTCTTCAAATCGAGATCCATTCCTGCCTGCGCCCAACTGATGTAATCTGTTTTACATGCGCCAAATCCTTTAAGGAGTAATTGGTTGAGATCCGAACTTTCTGAAAGCACCCAATTTACATGACAACCTACTACATCTTCGATATACTTGAACTTCTCTGAAACCTTGAAAGGACAAGAAATCAAGATCGTTACGTTGTGAAAACGATCTTTGTATAGCTGGTCAATTGTATGTTGAAGTTTCCTTTCGTCGATTGCAGGAATTACAATGGTTACTTGTTGCTGATTTAATGAAAAAGTACGTGTGTTTTGTCGCAATTTCTGCATCGAACTTGACAACTTCAAAAATCGATCAGGTTCGTCTTGTTCCGGTAGATTTGCCTTTTTAATGAGAAAAATATCCGAACCTTCTATCTCAAAAATTACATTATGTATGAGTGGTTGCATATTGGCTCCATATCGTTTCTCTGGGTTCTCCCCTTTTCGAATGGTTAATACATAATCGCTCTTGATCCTAGAGACGGGCTTTGTTCCGAATAAATCGACCTCCAAGTCAACTGTTTCAAATTGAGCTATGATTCGTTTACATGCGCTTGGAATCAACTCAAAATAAACATCGTAAATTGCGTTCGAATCGCGCCATTTTTTCAATCGTGGATTTGAAACTCCCAATTTCATTGGAACTTGGAACAACCCAGTTTGTGAAGCATGCGTTCCTTCTTCTTCAAAATTGGAAGAATACGAAGTTGTTGGAAAGACAAAATAGCGATCAGTATCGATCAGATAATTCACGAACAATTTTTTCCATGAATTTGATCCCCATTTGAGGATATAATCTGGTAAAAGTATTTCTTTTCCTTGTGGATTCTCAATGAGCCATGTCTTAAATTTCGACCATTGTGCATTCGTCCATGCCTGCCCCCAAGAAGATGCCACTTGAATAAAATGAACATCTGAATCATCTTGAATCGGTTGAAATGGGTAAAAATTGTTTTCTTCAACTGAATAAGTGAACAAGGAGACGCCAGCTACTTTTTCGTCATCCGAATAAAATGCATTTGCTTTTTGAGCGTACTGGTAGAAGTCTGGTGCAACGATTAAATCATCTTCCAGTACAACGATGGATTCGTATTGTTTGGTTAATTCTCCGCAAGAAAGAACATGTTTGAGAAGTCCTTGATTTTCTTTTTTTACATCAACAATTTTATTGCCGTGATTCCATTCAAAGGCATTCGCAACCTTTTCTATCTCATTGGAAATGGACGACCAATCAATGGAAATATGCAAAGTAATGTTATTCGAAGGATAGTGCGCCTTCGCCACACTTTTCAACAGTCGAAGAAGTGGCTGCTTACGATTATACGCTATGACGACTATCGTTGGCTCAATCATTTTCCAAAATTTCGTAAGAAAACAAATCTTGAAAGATTGCTTGTATTTGATTTATCACAGCTGCTCGGTCTTTCAATAAAACGAGGTAACCATTTTGCGCTAAATCAACTGCGAGTGCCAAACGTTGTGATTCTTCAATTATGTCGGAATTAGGCTTGTATGTCAATTCAGAAAAAACGATTTGTTCTTCTTTTGAATAGAGTTGTTCAAATGTTTCGCGCTGAAAATTTCTGTGGAGTAGATTCGCCTGATCGGTTGCTTCACTTATGGGTAATTGCAATCCAACCTGTTTAGCGGATTGTTGCAAGGCTTTGTTATCACGTGGAAGGCATGGACCACCGTAGCCAAATCCATAACTTAGGAAATGAGCGCCAATTCGTTTATCGGCTCCGATTGCTGCCAACACGTTGTCTTGGTTCGCTCCATGTTGAATTGTCAAATCGCCAATTGAATTTGCAAAAGCGATCTTGGACGTTAAGAAGCAGTTCACTGCCAATTTGGTGATCTCCGCCTCGGTGCGTGACATTCTGCTGAATCTTGGATTGTTTTGAACAAACGATCGGTAGAGTGCTTCAATCTCATTTCCTGCGGCTTCATCTGCCTCGCCAATAAGCACTTGATCTGGATTTTGTTGATCAGCCATTATTGTTCCTTGCGCAATAAATTCAGGATTGTAGGAAATAGAATATCCGCTTGGACGCATACGCTTGTCCAATGCGTCGCAATAACCAGGCATCACGGTTGAATTAATGATCAACTGTTTTTCTCTTTCGGGAGGATCAAATGTTAGCATTTCATCGCATATTTCATCAATCAGCGAATGATCAAATGTGCCATCTAGTTTTGAGGGAGTTGGAACGCACATGAAGATCAATTGAATTTCTGGATCCAAGACTGACTTCAGCTCTGTTGAGACGAACAATGACTCTGAGGCAGTCAAGAGGTAATCTACATGTGGTTCGATTGAAGAAAACGATTTTGACTGAAGTGTATCGATGTATGCTTCATCTGAATCGACGCCGATCACCGTATGCCCAGCGCGTTCGAGGTTTAATGCAAAACACAATCCCAAGCGTCCAATACCAATCACTCCAATTTTTGCCATTAGCCTTTAATTTCTTTCAATTCTACGTTTTTTAATCCCCAATCGTACGAATTCATGCCAAAATTTGATTTATCTCGAACAATTTGTCTCCCTGCGGCCTCCACAACCCACCAATCCAAGGAGGGTCGTTTGTGGTAAAACTGCAACTGTTCTATGGCGTTTCCAGGTTCCCATCCCCCCTCATGCGCAATGTGGTAGGAACACATTTCCCGAGGAAAAATCACCTGTTCGATTCCTTGTGCGATTGCCGCGTAGAGTGCCATGGTGTCAATATGGAGTGAGTACATTTCCAATTCCAGATAACCTTCAATTTTCTCCCAGTCCGTTTTGCTCATCAATGTAAAATCACCGCAGGCATCTGAATCCATCGAACGGATTTTTACCTCATCAGATGAAAGTGTTTTCGGCTTCAACCATGTTAGGAATCTCAATAAAGGATTGAAAATTGGAGATTTAAATAAAATTCCTCTTTCGTTATAAATGACTGCGTATTCAGATATCTTGCCTAAGCGTATGATGGTATTGGCTTTGCAAAATTTCAATTGATCTTCGACTGAATCGTTCTCGTTGATAGTTGAAGGAATATCGCATCTATTGGCGCGGTAGAACTTTCCTTCTGTTAGATTTCGCATCGCCAATTCTTCAAAAAGTGCGTCTGAAAACAACAAATCGATGTTGGTACACAACACGAATTCAGCCTTCGCTCTTCTGATTCCGACATTTTTGGCGATCATTTGGTAGAGGCCAAGATTTTCTGAAAACCGATATTTATTGTGGATTTTTGGTGGCACGATGATATAGCGGACGGACAAATAATCCGATGCTGAAACGGGAGGAAGCAGTTTGTTTAGGAGTTCATTTTCGTCGGGTGAGTTCCAATCAACCATGATTAATTCGCATCGCAATTTGAATCTATTGCATTGGTGAATGAGTCCCTTGTAAAAGATCATCATTCGTTTGCGCAAATCACCTCCATGATTGTCATTTCGGGAAGTGACTACGAATGAGATGTATGGGCGTTCGTCAGACATTCTGCGGCTATTCTTCCGATTTCTCTAAAAATCCTTGCTCGAACACTTCAGCCACAATTGGCTCACTACCTGTTCCAGTTATTTCAACAAGATAGCTGTGATCAAATGTCTTAATGAAGGTGAAAGTCAAAATCAAGTCACCGAAACCTCCCAAATCTTTATCCTTTTTAACTGGAACAAGCTTATAACTGCAATCGCTTAACCAAACGATTTTATCCTTGACCTTGATATCACCACTATCCTCCGTTTGAAACTTCTTCGTTCGCGTGATGACGGAAATTGTCCCGTCCTCATTGTCCACCTCAAATATGCCCGTTTTATATCTAGTACAGTCCTGAGCTTGAGTACTCAATGTCAGAAAACAAAATAGAAATCCAATGATTTTCATGGTAAAGTGGTTTAATCGTACTGTTTTAACTCAACAGCCTGATATTCAATCCAATTGTATGTTTTTGCCAATCCTTCGGATAAAGTTACTTTCGGACTCCAACCAATTGATTTAGTTACGAGAGAGTTTTCTGAATTTCGGCCCATGACACCAATTGGTCCATCGATGTGCTTCAAAGAAATTGATTTACCAGCATGCGCAGCAACCATGTCTGCAAGTCGATTGATGGTGACCATTTCCTCCGAGCCGATGTTCAATACTTCCGTACAATTTGAATCCATCAAGGTTAAGATTCCATCAATGCAATCATCAATGTACAAAAACGAACGTGTTTGCGTTCCGTCACCCCAAATTTCAATCGTATCAATCTCTTCGGCCATTGCCACTTTTCGACAAATCGCTGCAGGTGCTTTTTCCTTTCCAGAATTCCAGGTCCCTTCAGGTCCGTAGATGTTGTGGAAGCGCGCCATTCGCACATTCAACTTGTAATTTCTTTGTGCGGCATGATACAAGCGTTCTGAGAAAATTTTTTCCCAACCGTATTCGCTATCGGGATCCGCCGGATATGCCGAATGTTCTTCGCAATTGGGATTATTGGGATCCGTTTGATTGAAACGAGGATAAATACAAGCTGAGGATGAGAAAAATACTTTTGAAATTTTGGATTGAATCGCAAAATGCGTGACGTTTAAGTTGATCAGGGCGGAGTTGTGCATCACATTGAAGTCGTTTTCGCCCGTGAACAAATAGCCCGCTCCACCCATGTCTGCTGCGAGCTGGTAGATTTCATCGATTTCATCTTTGATAGCAGCTTCGCACACGTTTGGATCACGCAAATCGCCCAGTATAAACTCGTCCGCTTGCGATGTTGAAAACTCCGGATATTTAAGATCGACACCAATTATGTGATGCCCCATCTTTTTCAAACGGGTCACCAAATGACTTCCGATAAAACCACCAGCACCAAGTACGAGAATTCGTTTCATTTAGCAGAAATTTCTGTTGTAAAAATACAACTCTATTGTGGATGAATCAATCTTTCGCGAAGGTTGTTCGCCATTTCTCCTTGTTTTCGAAATCGATTTGCTCCGTTTTCGTGAAGACATAATCGCCAATAACAAGGTAATCCATTTCGGTGCTCATGAAACAGCGGAACGCATCATCAGGTGTGCAAACGATTGGTTCACCGCGCACGTTGAAACTGGTGTTCACCACCATTCCAACACCCGTTTTTTGTTTGAAGGCATTAATCAGCTCCCAATAACGCGGATTTGTTTTCTTACTCACCGATTGAATACGAGCAGAGAAATCCACATGTGTTATTGATTGCAATTTGCTGCGAACGGCCTTCAACTGCTCCATCATGGGTAGATTCTCGTAATTTTCCGGAACCTCAATTCTATATTTTTCCGCAACAGGTGCGACAAGCAACATGTATGGCGAGTTCGTATCTAGGCCAAAATACTCAGCTGTATCCTCTTCTAACACGGATGGTGCAAAGGGTCGGAATCCCTCGCGATACTTAATTTTAAGGTTCAATTTGGATTGCATTTCCATGTTTGAAGGATCAGCGATGATGCTTCGATTTCCGAGAGCGCGTGGACCAAATTCCATTCTTCCTTGGAACCAACCAATTACATTTCCTTCCGCTAGGTAGTTTGCAACGGTTGCTGTTAACTCATTGAAATCGTCGAAATGGGTATAGTTTGCTTTGCGCTTTCGGCACATGATCTCAATTTCTTTATCGGAATAATAAGGTCCGAGATAGGTTCCATTCATCGCGTCCTGATTTGTATCGATCACGCGGGGTTCATCGAAATACATCGCGCTAATCGCCTGAGCAGCACCCGAAGCACCACCACAATCGCCCGACGCTGGTTGAATGTAGATTTCATCAAAAATCTTCGCAGCGTGAAGCTTTCCATTTGCAACACAGTTTAGGGCAACGCCTCCCGCCATGCATAATTTATTCAGCCCCGTTAGCTTCTTGGCTTCAATGGCCATTTTCATGACTATTTCCTCCGTCACGAGCTGAATCGCGAGAGCAAAATTGCAATGAGTCTGGGTCAAATTATCCTCATCTTCCTTTCGTTCGAAGCCAAACAATTGTTTCCATTGAGCGTCTTTGACCATTCGAAGTCCAGTCGCGTAATTGAAGTAATCTTGGTTCAACCAAATCGATCCATCTTCTTTGATGTCGACCAATTTCGTTTTGATCAATTCGCAAAATTTCGCCGTTTCGGAATCGCCAGGATTGCCGTAGGGCGCGAGTCCCATTAATTTGTATTCTCCCGAATTGACTTTAAAACCAAGGTAATAGGTACAAGCACTATACAACAAACCGACTGAGTGTGGGAAATTTAATTCCTTGACTAACTCGATCGAATTTCCTTTTCCTATTCCGATGGAAGCCGTACACCACTCCCCTACGCCATCAATGGTGAGAATCGCCGCTTCTTCAAAATTCGAGGAAAAATAAGCACTCGCGGCGTGTGATAAATGATGCTCTGTGAACAACATTTTGAGTTTACTTTTTTGGTAGGGCTCCACCTCCATCAAGCCATCCTTGATCTTTTTCCGTAGGAACAACTTTTCATTGAGCCAAACGGGCATCGCTTTCAAGAAGGAGATCAACCCTTTTGGGGCGAACGAATAATAGGTTTGGAGCAAGCGCTCGAATTTCAACAGGGGTTTATCATAAAAAACAACCGCGTCGAGTTCGTCAATGCTCAAACCAGCTTCTTCGAGGCAATATCGGACTGCATTCGTTGGAAACACCTCTGTATGTTTGATACGGGTGAAACGTTCTTCTTGCGCAGCAGCAATCAATTTACCGTCCACAACAATCGCGGCGGCGGAGTCATGATAAAATGCAGATATTCCTAGTATTGCAGCCATTTTACCAGGGTTTTTCAAATGATTCTTTGGTGAATGTCGGGCCCTTCGTTTTAAATAAACTCGTTGCGGTATTTTTCAAATCCATTGGGTCTTTTTTACCGAACAATCGGGATAAGAAGGCCGTTGGTGTTAAGACGAGATAAAAAACGATCGTCATGATGATGTTCGGAACAATTTTGCTCAGAATCCAACCTATTTTCGTCCAGATCCAGTCGATTTTTTCCGCAAGAAACGTGGAGATTGCACCAAGACCACCAACGGTCAATGCCACGTAGAGCATCCAATTGTGTTTGGTCAACAGAAAAAGAATCCCAAAACCAAGCGTGATAATGAGGACTGTTTTAACTGGGTTCGGCGCTTTGCTTGCTTCGGACATTAAAAGAGTGAATAAATAAAGGGAGCCACGCTACTTCCGCCGCCAATCACAACGAGCACACCAATCAACAGAAGCACGATGATTACTGGACCAAGCCAATACTTCTTCCGTTCCTTGATAAATCCCCAAATGTCTTTTAAGAAATCCATGGTACTTGTTTAACCGTGTATAATTTTTTTCAAGCCGCAATTTGGCAAAAATAGTTCATTTTTTGAGTCTTACGTCGATTAATTTTCCAAGAAACACCGTGTATTTTTGGTGTCCTTGGTTATTGAAATGATTCCCATCCGCAGCTCCATCATAATCACCGAAGTTAAGCGTTGAAGGCACAGCATAAGGATTTTTACCGAAAATGAAATTATATTTTTTCCGAAGGTCCACGTTGTTTAAGACATCTGACGGTGAAGGAATCAACGCGAATTGAACAGGAATGTTTAGCTGAGTAGCTTTCTGTGACAAGGCTTCCAAATTTTGTTTGGAATACGGCATATTGTCCCATTTAGCTGGCATCTGACCTTTGATCTCTTCGAATCGTCTCTTCGTTTTATATTTCATATAGGGCCGCGACAAAATAACGCTATATCGAATCATTTTTTCGAAGAAACTAGCATCATCACTCCACAGCGAAAAGTACTCAAAATAATGCGCTTTTGCCTCATCGAAATTCTTGAAATAAGTACCTTGTTTGGTCAGATAAATTGGTCCTTCCGAGTTGAGCCACGGTCCATTTTTGATGGGATAAGAATTCGGGACAAATGGTTTTGGAGTTCGATCATACTCTAGGATATCATTTCCACCATAAACAGCCACAACGATCAAATCGGGCTTTAGTAGTGGAGCATATTTCTCAACAATCAAGCGGTATTGAACAGGATCAGCTCCAGCAATTCCAAAATTGAGCACTTCATATTCGTCCGACTGATTCAAGAGATGCGCAAAAGATAAATCATAGGAGTCGGCACAGCAACCCTGTGTGTACGAATCACCGATGAGCATCACAATCTTTTTTCCTGATGCACGAATCACGTCCATCGATTCCGGTGTAAATTCAATCGAGCTAAAAAATCCTTCTGCATTAATGTCTCCATTTAGTAACATCCGTTCGCCATTCACGACATGGGTTATCCCAACTTCATCGCCATACAACAATGAATCATACACCACAGGACCTTCGTGATAATAAAATTCTTCAATGACACCGGCTTTGTAACCGACAAATCTTAACGCGACTTCTGTAATTAAAAACAGTATAACGAAGACCACCAGTCGCTTTTTCCAAATGGAAAGCTTCGTCTCTTTTCGTGGAGGTAACTCAGCAGAAAGTATGCATTCCTCCAGTGACACGATGTAATCAGCTTGGTAATATGCTTTTAGAATCGTTTCCCTGCTTTGAGTACCAAATTGAATTCGGAGCGCCTCGTTGTTGTATAGCTCGAGCATGTATTTACTCATGGCATCAACATCTCCTTCATCGACGAGAAAACCCGTTTTTCCAGTTTCAATAACATCTGAGATTCCACCATGTTTCGTGGCTACAATTGCTAATCCACAAGCTGCAGCTTCCAAAATCGACAGCGGTGTTCCTTCCGAATCGTTTTGATCCGTTCGTATAGAATGTTGGATAAAAATGGCGTGTCGTTGCATTTCGATCGCAACCTTTTCAGCACTCAGAACTCCCTTAAAAACTACATTTTCTTGAAGATTCAATTCTTCGACTAGCGAAATCGCGTCATTCAACAATTCTCCATCTCCGATAAATGTGAGTTTTGCCTTTGGATGCACTTCCACCACTTTCGCGAATGCACGAATGGTTATCA
Organism: Crocinitomicaceae bacterium; assembly: GCA_041303175.1. GTDB lineage: Bacteria > Bacteroidota > Bacteroidia > Flavobacteriales_D > Crocinitomicaceae > UBA4466. Next base: position 14,417 of record JBFYPU010000104.1, read on the forward strand.
ACGGCGATTTTTTAGCTACAAAACGTCCGCATGCAAGGAAATTTTCTCTGGTTTGATCCTTGCTTGGTTGGCTGAAAAGATCTGTATCCACACCATACGTAATCTGCTGAAGTTTCTCTTTTTGGCAGCCCAATTTTACCAACTGCGCATACATATCCTTCGACACAACAACAATTTTTGAAGCCTTTTGAAATAATTCCTTGTAGCGTTCGCCGTACGATTCGAGGACATCATCACGGTACGCATCGAAGCCATGAAAATGAACAATTAAGGGAAGCTTTGCTTTTTCACAGGCCTTCATTACCTCGACGCCTG
>JBFYPU010000105.1:0-4734 GCA_041303175.1 Crocinitomicaceae bacterium
GAGTGCCGTTCGAAGTAACCGTCGTGATCTCCATTTTGTTGATTTGGATCTATACAAGTCGGGGAGGAATCAAAACAATTGTGTGGACCGACACGCTTCAAACGGTCTTTATGCTTGCTTCTGTCTTGTTGACTGTCTATTTTATTTCCAATACACTTGGCCTGTCTGAAAAGGGCGGAATCGTTTCTACGGTTACCAATAGCCAGTATTCACAGATTTTCTTCTTCGATGATATCATGGGTAGCAATCATTTCTTGAAAAGCTTTTTTGGTGGAATTTTCATCACGATCGGAATGACGGGACTCGATCAAGATTTGATGCAAAAGAATCTAACTTGCAAGAATATCGGTGATGCACAAAAAAACATGATTACTTTGGCCTTTGTTCTCACTGCTGTTAACTTAGTTTTCTTGGTGCTCGGAAGCCTTTTGTACATGTACGCGGAAGTCAACATGCCCGAGACGGTTCAAGCCATTGCTGATAAACAAATGGGAAGCGACATGCTTTTTTCCACCATCGCGATGAGTGATGCGGTCGGACCGTTAATTGGAATCTTGTTTTTACTCGGACTGATCGCTGCGGCTTATTCCAGTGCCGATTCAGCGTTGACGGCGCTCACAACCTCTTTCTCCGTGGATTTTCTCAATATCAAAGAAAAATCACCTGAAAAACAAGAATTTACGCGGAAATCTGTGCACGTGGGAATGTCCATAACACTTGTGTTGGTGATCATTTTACTCGAAAAATACACCAGTTCCTCGGCAATTGATTTGGTACTCAAGTTTGCTGGATTTACGTATGGCCCGCTGATTGGCATGTTCTTCTTTGGAATTATTTTCAAACGAAGCATTAAGGACGTTCTCGTTCCAATCATTTGCGTTGCGTCTATTTTGTTGACCGTCTTTTTCTGGTATTATACGGTAGGCGGTCCGGGTGTTCCAAAAGGAGAGCCGGGTATTTTGGGGAATTATCAAATTGGAATCGAGTTAATTATCCTCAATTCACTTTTCACATTTTTTGGAATGCTTTTATTTTCGAAAAAGAAAGAACTTCAAACGATTGAACATGAACTTAGTACTGCACGATAACGACAAATGGCTTGATTTTGCGCCCTTAACGCTTACGCGTCCCGTTGGAAATTTGCGCATGGGCATATTCACGAACGACGAGCGGTGGAAATTGCTTGTGCCATCTGCGGAAATTGGTTTTCATACTGAAGCGTATTTAGCTGAGAAATTTTCTAAATCCGATGGAATTGAGGTGAATGCAAGTGTCATTCCAAACCGTAAAATTGCAGAGAAAGTGCTGAATCTGGGCGAAAATGAATCGCTGAGTTCACCGAATGGCTGGATTGCGCGTAGAGGAAATGGTTCAGCTCATGTCGTATTTGAAGGTGACCCAATTTTCTTGGTGAATCGCTGGGATTTGTTTCAACGAAATGGTGAGGTGCTGCGTTTGGATTTCGATCTCATCACGGCTGGAAGAACTTCGCGAGTCATCTCAAAAACAAATACCATTCTTGGAGACGAAACGTTGATTTTTTTAGAAGATGGTGCAAAGGTAGAGGCCGCAATTTTGAATACACAGGACGGTCCAATTTACGTCGGTAAAAACGCGGAAATCATGGAGGGTTCAATTGTTCGAGGTGGTTTGGCTATGTGCGAGTCGAGTGCGCTAAAATTGGGAACTAAAATCTACGGTCCAACAACGCTCGGTCCTCATTGCAAAGTTGGTGGCGAGGTCAATAATTGTATCTTTTATGCCTATTCCAACAAGGGTCACGACGGATTTTTGGGTAATTCATTGATCGGGGAGTGGTGCAACCTCGGCGCAGATACGAATACCTCCAACCTCAAAAACAACTACGGAAAAGTGAAAACCTTTTCGTATAGATTGATGGATGAAGTGCAAACGAACGAACAATTCATGGGCTTAACCATGGGCGATCATTCCAAGTGCGGCATCAACACGATGTTCAATACGGCTAGCGTTGTTGGTGTGTCGAGCAATGTCTTTGGTGCCGATTTTCCGAAGAAGTTCATTCCATCGTATACATGGGGAATGCATGGTGAATCGTATGCATTTGACAAAGCCATTGAAAGTGCGAACAACATGATGGAACGACGTGGAATGGAATTGACTTCAACTGAAATTGGGATTTTGAAGCACATTTCTGACACAAAATAGGACAAAATTGCAGTTCAAATCGCGTGGCACATCCTTTGACCAATAGCACATCACCGCCAACAAAGGATTTTGATTTGAATAGCCTTCATTCAACTGACACATTGACGGTTTTAGCGAAAACGATATATGACTGATTTTTTTGATAAACACATGATGAAATTGAATGCTGATCTCGAAGCAGATGCAGAATTCATTCCATTGATCACCGCGGAAGAGGAGGAAACGATGCGAACGCAAAAATTCCCTGATGAATTGGCGATTTTACCCCTGCGAAACAATGTGTTGTTTCCTGGAGTTGTGATTCCAATTACAGTGGGTCGCGATAAGTCAATTCGATTGATCCAAGAAGCGAACAAAGGTTCGAAAATAATTGGTGTAGTGGCGCAAAAGGATTTTGATGAGGAAGAACCCACATTCAAGGATTTGAATAAGGTTGGAACCGTTGCTCAAATCATTCGACTCCTCAAAATGCCCGACGGAAGTTCTACCGTGATTATTCAAGGAAAACGTCGCTTCGAGTTGGAGCACGTGACGCAAGAAGAACCCTACATGAAGGCGAAAGTCAAACTGATGGATGAAGAGCGTGTGGATGATAAAAATCCCGAGATGAAAATCATGTTCAAATCCATCAAAGATTTGGCATTGCAAATTATTCAGGAAAGTCCAAATATTCCGTCCGAGGCTTCATTCGCAATTGGGAACATTGATAGTCCGACCTTTTTGGTAAACTTCGTCTCATCGAACATGAATGCGGACGTTTCTAAAAAGCAAGAAATGCTCGAGGAAATGAACATTCAGAAGCGCGTGATGATGGTGCTCGAGCATCTGACGCTCGAAATTCAAATGCTGGAGATGCGCAACGAAATCCATACAAAGGTGCGCCGAGATATGGATCGTCAACAAAGAGAGTATTATTTACACCAACAAATCCGAACCATTCAAGACGAATTGGGTGACAATCCGCAAGAGCAAGACGTGAACGAAATGCGGGAGCGTGCGGCGATAAAGAAATGGGATGAAACGATTGAAAAATTGTTTTACAAAGAACTGGATAAGTTAGGACGAATGAATCCTCAAGGTGCAGAATATACGGTGCAACTCAATTATTTGGACTTGATGCTCGATCTTCCGTGGAACGATTTCTCAGAAGACAACCTCGATTTGAGTCGTGCACGAAAAATCTTGGAGCGGGATCACTATGGACTCGAGAAGGTCAAAGAACGCATCCTTGAATACCTAGCGGTGTTGAAATTGAAAGGGAACATGAAATCGCCAATCTTGTGCTTTTATGGTCCTCCTGGTGTAGGAAAAACATCCCTCGGAAAGTCGATTGCTGAGGCTCTTGGACGAAAGTATATCCGAATGTCACTGGGTGGTCTTCACGATGAGTCGGAAATCCGTGGACACCGAAAAACATATATTGGTGCGATGCCTGGTAGAATTATTCAGAACATCAAAAAAGCGGGAATCAGCAATCCTGTATTTGTCTTGGATGAGGTCGATAAATTGGGACGAAGCAACCACGGTGATCCATCATCAGCCTTACTCGAAGTGCTTGATCCCGAGCAGAACAATGCGTTTTATGACAATTACATTGAAACGGAATACGATTTATCACGTGTGATGTTCATCGGTACAGCGAATAGTTTGAGCGAAATTCAAGCGCCTTTGCGGGATCGAATGGAGTTGATTGAAGTAAATGGATACACGGTTGAGGAGAAAATCGAGATCGGTAAACAGCACTTGTTGCCAAAACAAATTCGGGAGCATGGAATTACCGCCAAAGACATTTCGATCGACAAGAAAACCCTTGAAAAAGTAATTGAAGAATACACCAACGAATCAGGTGTGCGGGGATTGGATAAAGTGATTGCGAAGCTGGTTAGAAATCGCGCACGTCAAATTGCCATGGAGGAGGAGTTTGAGCCGAAAGTGAAAGCTGACCACTTATTTGATATTTTGGGGGCAGGTCGACAAAAAACGAAGTACGACAACAACGAAGTGGCTGGCGTGGTGACGGGCTTAGCGTGGACAAGTGTCGGCGGCGATATTTTGTTTATTGAGTCATCCATTACGCAAGGAAAAGGAAAACTAACGCTCACAGGGAATCTCGGTGACGTCATGAAAGAATCGGCGGTACTGGCATTAGAATACTTGAAATCGCACAGTCATTTACTCGGTCTGGAGCAAAAAACCTTTGACGCGCATGATGTGCATGTTCACGTTCCAGAAGGCGCAACGCCAAAAGATGGACCAAGCGCTGGAATTACGATGTTGACGTCCATTGCCTCGGTCTTCACGCAGCGAAAAATCAAGAAGAACCTTGCCATGACGGGCGAGATCACCTTGAGGGGAGAAGTATTGCCTGTAGGAGGAATCAAAGAAAAAATCTTGGCAGCAAAACGCGCTGGGATCAAAGAAATCATCTTGTGCGACAAAAACAAAAAAGATATCGACGAAATCAAACCGGACTATTTGAAGGGATTGACCTTTCATTACGTTTCCACGATGCCTGAAGTGTTGGAGCTTGCTCTAACGAAGCAGAAA
>JBFYPU010000106.1:0-2646 GCA_041303175.1 Crocinitomicaceae bacterium
GATTGAAAAAGCATCAACAACCCTTTTTCTTCGTAAGCCATTTCTTTGCTTTTTTCGGCGAGATCTTGGTATAAGGATTTGCTCAACAGAGAGAGATCGCGCAGTGCGGGCATGGACGCATCCACGTGTTTTTGAGTTGAGGAACGGTAGAAATTTTTTCCCCAACTGAGTAGTTCTTTGTTCAACCGAGGTTTGACATAAAACGGACTTTTCGCACTCAACATCCATCGAATTCCTTGTGAAATCATTCCGGGCGCGGCGAGCGGAATCACGTGACTCGGAACTACCATTCCTGCGTTGCCATGCGAACATCCCGCAGTCAAATTTCCGCGGTCGATGAGTGTGACTGTGTGTCCATTTTCGCTCAAATAGTAAGCTGAACTCAATCCAATTATTCCACCTCCGATGATGACCACTTCTTTTTTCATTCCATCAAATTACTTGAAAACCAAATGCATACGGATCGTCATCGTCAATGGTGATAACGTTGTGACCATACACACGCGCCCAACCTTCGATGCTCGGAACAATTGCAGGGCGACCGTTCAATGTTGTTTCTTCCTCAATTCTCCCCACGAAGATGGAGCCGATGATGCTTTCATGAATGAACTCATCGCCTTTTTTCAATTTTCCTTGGGCGTACCACTGTGCCATTCGTGCAGAAGTTCCCGTTCCGCAGGGTGATCGATCAATGGCTTTGTCGCCATAAAAAACGGCATTTCGCGCGGTGGATGTCGGCGCAAGCGTTTCTCCTGTCCACAACAAATGACTCAAACCCTTGATCGTTGAATCTTCTGGGTGAACAAAAGAATGGTGCGCATTCAATTCTGCTCGAATCGCGCGACTCCACGAAATCAATTGATCGGCGGTGTAATCTTGAATTCCGATGAAATTAGTCTGTGGATCGACGATCGCGTAAAAATTTCCTCCGTAGGAGACGTCAACGAATAATTCTCCCAAGTCGGGGCAGTTTAACATAATTTTTTCGGCAGCGAGAAAGGATTTGACGTTGGTTAATTTAACGGACGTGACCTTATTTCCATCCTGCGAATAGTCAACTTTCACCAAGCCTGCGGGCGTTTCTAAGCGCAATTTACCTTTTACTTTGGGGACGATGAATCCCTCTTCAAGCGCAATGGTCACCGTTCCAATTGTTCCATGTCCGCACATGGGCAAACAACCGCTCGTTTCAATAAAAAGTACGCCGCAATCATTGGCAGGATCAGTGGGTGGATATAAAATACTTCCAGACATCATGTCGTGACCGCGTGGTTCAAACATCAATCCTTTTCGAATCCAATCGTATTCAGCGAGAAAATGCTGTCTTTTTTCAGACATGGTATTCCCGTTCAAATCAGGGCCTCCTTCTGCCACCAATCTCACAGGATTTCCGCAGGTATGTGCATCAACGCAGGTAAATGTTGAGGTTGCCATAATTATTGGATTGGTTCTCGCGTGTCGTGGTTATTTACTTTTCGAGAAATTCCCAAAGGATTTTCGTTTTTCAATTCATTCGGTAGAAATGCATTCGGCCAATCTTGGTATGAAACGGGACGCACCCAACGTTGAATGGAATCGGTACCGACCGCCGTGAAACGGGAATCCGTGGAAGCTGGATACGGTCCGCCGTGGAGCATGGATGGACACACTTCAACACCTGTTGGAACGCTATTAAAAATCAACCGTCCGACGCGATCTTGAAGTGCCTGAATCAAGCGTGGGTTTGCATTCATTTCTTCTATTTCTGAAAGAATTGTTCCTGTCAACTGTCCTTCGAGTTGCTCAACGATGTGCGTCAGCTGTTCCAAATTTTCGCATTGAACAACTAAGGAATAAGGACCGAACACTTCTTCGTGTAAAGTTGGATTTGCTAGAAAGGCTTTTCCTTCAACCGTCGCAATTAATTGTTGAACGTAGTTCGACGAAACCTCAGTTGTAGAAGTTTGAACAACACTCAACTCCGATTGGTTGACCATGGTTTCTTTACCGCGTTCAAAATTGGCAGCGATGGTGGGATGCAGCATGCACGAAGGTTGAATGGATGCAATTTCCCGTCCCAAAGTCTGCATAAATTGGTTGAGTTCCGCTGATTTCACGCTGAGAATCAACCCGGGATTTGTGCAAAATTGTCCTGTTCCGAGCGTGATCGAAGCCGCGTATGTTTTTGCAATCGAATCGGTATTATTTTTCAAATAACTTGGCATCAACACCACAGGATTGATACTTCCCATTTCTGCGAACACAGGAATCGGTTCTTTGCGAGACGCGGCTAGATCGTACAATGCTCGACCGCCACGAATGCTGCCCGTAAATCCAACACCTTTCACGACAGGGTGGGCGACTAATTTTGTTCCGACTTCAATACCTTTGCTATTCAAATTCGAGAACACACCGTTGGGCATGCCCGTTTTTTCTGCTGCTCGAATGACGGCCGCTGCCACCAATTCAGATGTTCCGGCGTGCATCGGATGACTTTTAACAATCACTGGACAGCCTGCTGCCAAGGCACTTGCCGTGTCGCCACCAGCGGTAGAATACGCCAAAGGAAAATTGCTCGCACCGAACACCACGATGGGCCCGATGCCAATGTTCATTTTGCGCAAATCAGGATTTGGAAGAGGCGCACGATCTGGGATGGAGGTGTCG
>JBFYPU010000107.1:0-3702 GCA_041303175.1 Crocinitomicaceae bacterium
CCCGGCAAATATCCTGTACTCATCAAAAATTCATTCACAATTTCTCCTCCCACAAATTTGAATCGCGCTTTGAAGATCTTTACCCACTCCTCTTTCGATTTTGGATGTAAACTGTCTAGCCAATCCTTAAAGCTACCAAATTCCTGCTGAATCTGCAAAATTTGTTGCGCATTGTGTATCACCGCGTTGATTTTTAATCGATTTCGGATAATTCCAGCATCGTTCAACAAGCGATCAAGCTCAGTATCTCCATAATTCGCAACACGTTCTATGTTAAATCCATCAAAGGCGAGTTCAAAGTACTTCCGCTTATTTAAAATGATTTCCCACGAAAGTCCTGCTTGGTTGATTTCCAAAGTGAGCCGACCAAACAATTCGTTGTCACTATGCATTGGAAATCCGTATTCAGTATTATGGTACTGAAGATGCACTTCTTTGGCGCCTGGTGATTCACAATAATCGCAATAACTCATTTTTTATCAGCTAAATAATTTTCTAACCGTTCAATCAACTCCTTCACCGAAATGATCTGTTTCAACTCTGTTTTCGAAACAACCACTTCAATTTCCTTTCCCTTTATTTCTACTATAACGGGAAAATCAAGCCGAAGGTTGAAAGTTGATTCGAAATCGCGAAGATACATAAAGTCCATGTCTCTATTTGTGCGTTGCTTAAACTTTTTCCAAGCCGTCCGCTCTCCGAAATGGTTGTGTGTAAGCGCGCACAATTCGCAGGCATACGTACTCGGCCGAAGCACTTTGTGCGCGTAATCGATCAGCTTACTTGCATGATCAGAATTGGCGTTGTACACAAAAACTAACGTTGATTTCATATCACCTTAGACGGTTCGGGTTTCAAATGATTACTTTTGTTTGGAAATTTCATTGCTATGGCAATTTACGCATTTAACGGGTTTATTCCTGTCATCAAGGAAAGTAGTTTTGTCCATCCACAGGCTTCTGTGACTGGCAATGTGATCATTGGGGAAAATGTTTATGTTGGACCTGGTGCTGCAATTCGGGGGGATTGGGGTCAAATTATCATTGAAGATGGGTGCAACGTACAAGAAAATTGTACGATTCACATGTTCCCAGGCACGACCGTTTTACTCAAAAATGGCGCGCATATTGGACACGGTGCAATTATCCATGGTGGAACTATTGGAGAAAACTGCCTAATTGGAATGAATGCTGTGATCATGGATGATGTGGTGATGGAGGACGAATGTATTGTAGGCGCCCTCAGTTTTGTTCCCGCGAAAATGCACCTCCCAAAACGATCGTTGGCGGTTGGAAACCCTGCCAAAATTGTGAAAGAAGTGTCGGATGAGATGATTGCATGGAAAACAAAAGGTACAGCGCTCTATCAAGTACTACCTGGTGAATGTTACGAATCGTTGAAAGAAGTTGAACCGCTTCGCGAAGTTGAACCGGACAGACCTCAACAAGAATCCATGTATGTGACGTGGGAAAAAATAAAAGGTAACAATGAATAAAAAAACACATTGGGAGACGGTCTACGAAACGAAATCCCCACAAGAAGTAAGTTGGACGCAGGAAATTCCGCAGACCTCACTGGATTTCATCCATTCCTTTGGAGATGATTTATCCGCTTCCATTATTGATATTGGTGGTGGCGACAGTCGTTTGGTGGATTGTTTGCTCGACGAAGGCTATACAAATATCACTGTTTTGGACATTTCCGCCAACGCATTGGAACGCGCAAAAGCACGCTTGGGTGAAAAAGCTAATCAGGTGAATTGGATTGTGAGCGATATCACGGATTTTGAACCAGTAAAATCATACGATATTTGGCACGATCGCGCTGTATTTCATTTCTTAAGGGATCCTGAAGAAATTGCGGGCTACGTTGATTTGGTTGGGAAAGCAGTTGCCAAAAACATGGTCATTGGAACATTTTCGGAAAATGGCCCGCTACGTTGCAGCGCATTAGACATCACGCAGTACAGTACGAATCAATTGATGGAACTTTTTTCGTCAAAATTTGCTGCAACACATTGCTTGAATGTGGATCACACGACTCCGTTTGATACGGTGCAACATTTTTCTTTTTGCGGTTTTTCAAAAATCTAAGTTCAATCCATCGCGTTTCGCAATTTATCGGTCGAACAAATCAACGTTGAAATTCCTATCTTCAAGCACAGAATTATTGCTTAGACATCCATCAATATGCACACAATCGATATAACCATTCTTACAGAACATCGTTATATTTTAGCGGATTATCCAGACGCATATTCGCAAAATGTGGTGCTCGAAGATCGCCTGTTGAAAGAAGCGTTGGAACGGAAGGGACTTGTTGTTCATCGCACAAATTGGGACGATCCAACATTTGATTGGGGGAGCACGGAGTATATCTTTTTTAGAACGACCTGGGATTATTTTGATCGCTACACAGAATTTGCTGCTTGGCTAGAAACGGTTAGCACACAGACGAAGTTGATCAACCCAAAGGAATTGATATACTGGAGTTTGGATAAACACTATTTGCGGGATCTGGAACAAGCAGGAATTCGAATTCCGAATACACGATTCATTGAAACGGGAGACAAACGTCCACTGAGCACGATCATTTCCGATTTGGATTGGTCTGAATTCATCCTGAAACCAGCCATTTCTGGAGCCGCACGACATACCTATCGTTTCACCAAAGAAAGCGTTGATCACTATTTATTGATTTTTGAAGAATTGATTTCAAACGAATCCATGTTGCTGCAAGAATTTCAATCCCAAATTCTCACCAAAGGTGAAGTCGCGTTTATGGTCTTTGGCGGCGAGTTCAGTCATGCGGTTTTAAAAACAGCCATGCCGGGTGATTTCCGTGTACAAGACGATTTTGGAGGAACGATTCAATCCTATTTGCCGTCAGTAGAAGAAATCGCCTTCGTTGAAAAGGCTTTTAGTGCGTGTTCTCCATTGCCAATTTATGCGCGAATCGACGTGCTTTGGGACAACAACAACGAATTGTGCATTGGTGAAATTGAACTCATTGAACCCGAATTGTGGTTCCGAATGGATCCTAACGCAGCCGACAAATGCGCGCAAGCCACGCTCACGTATATCAATCGAATCTAGATACCCGGTTTTTCAACACGTAAGTGATCCGTGTTGGTATCCATTCGTTCCTTTTTAAGGCCTTTCCAAAGAATATAGATTCCCGCGAGAATGAACGGAATACTCAAAATTTGCCCCGTATTGATCGGCAAGACTGCGTCGCGTTCCGTTTGCCCAAGCTTGATAAATTCGATGAAAAAACGCGCCGTGAAAAGTGCAATTAAGAACACTCCAAAGAGTACTCCCGGTTTCTCATACATTTTCTTTTTCCAGAAAAGGAACATCAAATAGGCAAAGATGAACATGTAGGTGATTGCTTCATACAACTGTGCTGGATGGCGTGGCGTTGAATCATACATTTTTGTTTCATCGTTCCAATAATTCGGGAAACTAAATGCCCATGGAACGTTTGTTGGATCGCCGACAATTTCACTGTTCATGAGATTTCCCAATCGAATAAAACACGCTGCAATTGCAATGGGTGCCACAATTCGATCCAAAATCCATAAGATGGGAAGTTTTACGACATGACGTGAATAGAGCCACAATGCAATTAACACAGCAATCGCACCACCGTGACTTGCAAGTCCACCTTCCCACACTTTCAAAATAGTTAAGGGATGCGAGA
>JBFYPU010000108.1:0-5087 GCA_041303175.1 Crocinitomicaceae bacterium
TAATTTACCAGTCTATCGTTTTTTGAAACTTCCAAATCCTACTCCACCACAAATTTCTGCTGCTCCACCTTTCCATTTCGAACAATTCGCACAAAATAGATCCCAGCGTCGAGGTCTTTCACAGAAATGTTACTATCTTCTGTAGCTTCCAAAATGAGTGCGCCGTTGGCATTCACTAGTTTAATCGACGTCACTGTTGGGTCATTTTCAAGTCCACTTAAGGCAATGCTCGATGCGCTAGGATTTGGGTAGACGAACCAATCCATTTCTTTGGTCACTTCAGCCGTTCCAAGCACGCCTAACGCCAATTGAACGGCATGGTAAGCATTGACTTTTCCGTGTCCCCATTCCGTGTCTCCACTTGCAGGAATCACGCCCGTTTGGTTGTCTTCACGAGCGGTTTGAATGATGATGGCTTTCACTTGTGCAGGCGTCAATGTAGGATTTGCATCGAGAATCAACGCTACAACTCCAGCAACCACAGGTGATGACATCGATGTACCACTTAATCGTGCAAATCCGTATGTACGGCCATTGAAATCGACGCTTGCGATAGACGTGTAAGCAACGTCAGTAAAGGACGACATGGAAGAACCAACAGCAATGCCTGGAGCAGCAATATCTGGTTTTAAACTATCGGTAATCAGTGGGCCCATACTGGAAAAGCTCGCCAATGCACCGCCGGCCAATGTTCCGCCGCCCGTATAATAATTCGCGGCATAGGCAGCCACTGAGATCGCAGAATGTGTGCAGGCGGGGGCGCCAATGCCATATTGATCATTTCCCGTGGTGTAACCTGCACCAACTGACGAAAATGGCATTCCCCAATTTCCAACATCCGATGTCAATTCTGTGACGTTCCAAAAATGCACCGTTCCTGCATTTGCTTCTGATTTGAGTACAATTTTGTATCCAGAGACAGGTTTTTTTACACGCAGGCGCGCCTGTGGACGACTATTTGTTGGATAAGCTGCGTCGCATGAGAGGTTGAAGAAAATGGTATCTAAGCCAACAACGACAAAACTATCGACATAATTTGATGTCGATGCGGTGGAGTAGTAGCTGCTTTCACCAAGCAATACGTTTGATGAGTTTAGCACTTTAATTCCTACAGAAAATGGTTCTCCCGGTGTTCCCCACCCGTGAATGCTCTGTCCCCAAAGCGTCGCAAGCGTTGCGGAACTGTAAAAATCAATTCGTGTGAGAAGTGAATCCGCCTGGAAGTCTTTCTTGATGTGAAAATTTTCTCCTCCGTTGTTTCCTCCTGAAGTCACAAATACGACTCCCAAACTGGAATAATTGTCCAAAGCTTGACTCATGAGTGAAGTTCCGTCGATGGATTGCATGTGATACAGTCCCCAACTCATATTGACAACCAAGCGTTTGCCTTCCGCAGTTGCTTTGTTGAACATCCATTCCCAGGCATCCAAAACGGCCGATTCGTCCACCAAAAATGTGACAAATAAAAATTCTGATTCGAAGGCCATTCCACGATATACTGTTCCTGCGCCGCTTCCCCCAGCAATTCCAGCAACGTGTGATCCGTGCGTAGCGTATGAATAAATATTGGAGGTGTCCGCTTCTGCGTTCAACAATTCTGTTGGAGTGGAATATTCCGTTCCATAACTATAGCCACTTGGTGCAGGTCCTGAATTTTTAAATTGATCCCATGCCGCAAGAATTCGTGAATTTTGAAGTAGGGTGTCGTAATACATCGGAGACGTATAATCGAAGCCCCAATCAGTCACCCCAATGATTACATCTTTTCCAGTATAGCCTTCAGGTAAATTTGCACCCATCCACACGCTATCTGCGCGTACATCGGCTGGAACTTTGTTCAACATCGGTTTCACTTTACCTGCTATTTCGATGTAAGAAAAATTAGCATCGCTCAATGCCGTTGCTAGTTCGTTTAGTGGGCATTTAACGCTTACGATATCTGCAATTCGCGATCCAACTATCCATCCGCGGCTTACCAATTCTGAAGCGTTGTAGGTTGCACTTGCCTTCGCGATGAAAGAAACATATTCCACACCGTGAATTCGGTTGATGGCGAAACGTTGACGAAGTTCATCCGAAACTTCACCTTTGGATGCCGTTAAAGTCGTGTGAATAAATTGAACATCAGCGCGTGAATTGCCACTGGTTTGTGTTTGTGAAATTCCAAAAAAAGGAACGACAAGAAGGAATAGAAAAAGTCTCATAAACGTATGTAATTCAATCCGCAAGTTACGGGAAATTTTGAGCTTACGAAACGAGGTGAGAACGATCTGTGTGTATTTACCACTTTTTGAGGGTAGCGCCCTCTTTGCTTATTTCCAAATAGGTGCAATAATTGATCCATTCGCCCAGATTGTAGTAGGTAGAGGTGGGGCTCACTGCGATTTCAAGTGGAAGATGGCGGTGTCCAAAAATAAAAGCGTCAACGTGCTGTTTTTTTAGCATTTCCTTGCAGAAAAGTACCAGCCATTCCTGATCGTCGCCATGGTATTTTTCATCGCTTGTTCCTGTTTTAGCACGACTAGATTGAGAAGATTTTGATGCCAACCAAATTCCGAAATTGGGGTGTAGTCGGGCGAAACACCACTGACTAAAGCGATTGGCAAATACCTTTTTAATGAATTTATAGCCGCGATCGCCGGGGCCTAATCCGTCTCCGTGACCAATAAAATAGTTTTTTCCGAAAAACTCCCGTTCAATTGGTGCGCGATAGAGCTGAATTCCTAACTCTTTAGGGAGGTAGTCAAAGATCCACATATCGTGATTTCCTGTGAACACGTGAACCGGGATTCCTTGATCAGTCAATTCTGCAATTTTGCCTTGAAGTCGAACAAATCCTTTCGGGATGGCACGTTTGTATTCGAACCAAAAATCAAAAATATCGCCCACTAGAAATATTTCTGATGCGCTTTCTTTGATGTGATCTAACCACGCGACAATTTTCTTTTCACGCTCAAGACTCGCTTCAAACGAAGGTGCACCTAGATGAAAGTCTGATGCGAAATAAATCCGCTTATCGGGGTTGTCCGTCATTGTTAATACCCGTAGATCTTCTTCAATTCTTCTTCCAACTGAGGGCCGCGGAGCTGCGTACGAATGATTTTTCCTTCTTTGTCAATCAAAACGGTAAATGGAATTCCTTGTACACCGTATAGTTTCGGCACTCTACTTGACCAATATCCAAGGTCGCTCACGTGATTTGGCCAAGTCAAATTGTCTTTTAAAATGGCTGCTTCCCACGCGGCTTTGTCTTTGTCCAACGAGACGCTCATTACGGTGAAACCATCTTTTTTGTATTTGTTGTATACTGCCACCACATTTGGATTTTCTTTTCTGCACGGTCCACACCACGAAGCCCAGAAATCGAGCAGGACAACGCTACCTCTGAGATCAGATAACTTCATGCTTGTTCCGTCGAGTTTCTTTTCTTCGAAATCGGGAGCCATTTTACCAGGAGAAATCACATTTTTTGCATCCTCTTTTGCCATTTGTGCGTCAAATTCCGTTGCCACTTGCTGAATCATTGGTGATTCCGGAAATGCGTTAATTAATTGACTTGCCAATGATTTGTATTGCGCAAAATCTTGGTTTGGATCAATCTCTCTGAAGGCAGGGTAGAGTGCAGCGGAGTTACCATGTCGCGCTACAAAGTTCATTTTTTCATTTTTGAACATGTTGAATTGCTGGGTCATCACTTGAGAAATAGAATCTTGCAGGTGGGGAGATTGAGCAATTTGTTGAGACGCTTGCGCACTTAATGCTTGCCAGTTTGATGTCAAACGCAAATATTCGATCAAATCTTGTGTTTCTTGTGAATTGACCACGTTCATGAACTGTCCAACATTTCTTCCGTCGCCATACAATTTGATGTCGGAATTCGCACGAAGGATTACATTTACATGGTTTTGTCCGAATCGAACTACGTAGTAATTTGGCGCCGGAACATTTCCTGAAAGGCTAAATGATCCATCTGCCGCCAATGGTCCACCGATATAGTCTTCATAGGTCGTACCTCCCATGTATTGCGAGATAAACACAGAATCAACACCCGTTTTAAACACCATACCTGAAACCTTTACAGGAGTTTGCTGTGCAAATGTTGTTGAGGTGATGAATAGTACAATGAGTAAATGTAGATTTTTCATAATTCGCTATTTTGAGAGTAGTGCCTTCAATTTTTGTTCCAAACCGTCACTGCGCAAGCCAACTTCAATAATTTTCCCTTGTGGATCTACCAAAACAGTATGAGGGATTCCACTAATTTGATAGGCTTCTACTAGCGGAGATTCCCATCGGCTGAGATCACTTACGTGGTTTGGCCAAATCAATCCATCCTGTGTAATTGCTTGCATCCAAGCTGTTTTGTCTTGATCTAAAGAGACTGATAATATCGTAAACCCTTTGTTTTTGTATTTATTGTACAACTTGATGACATTGGGATTTTCCTTTCGACACGGTCCGCACCAAGAAGCCCAAAAGTCGATAAGTACATATTTTCCTCGCAATGAAGACAGTTTAAGCACCGATCCATCGGGTTTTGGTAAGGCAATTTCTGGAGCTGATTTTCCAATCATTCCAGTGTTACCTGTAAATTGATCGTACATGGATTGTACCTGTGCTGTTTGCTGAATCATTGCTTCTGTCATTTTCGAATCAGGATATTTCTGTTCGAAAGCAACAGCGATAGCGTTCAATCGGTCCATGTTTTTCGGATCCCAATCTTCAAAGCCCATTTGTGGGGTGAGAGCAGAAGAGAGGATGATGTTGTATGGATTACCAGGATCTTTCTCAATGCTTTTTACACAGAACGCATCTACCGGTTTTTTCAAGAGAATAAAGCGTTTTTGCATTTCTTCATCACTGATTTTTCCTTTCTGTAGTTGGAGTGCTTCTTGCTCATCATGGAATTTTGAGAAAATCGGCGTGTACTCTGTCATGCACTGCGTCCATGTTCCACCAGAAAGCTGTGGAGATGAAACAAAATTTGCTTTCGTTGCTTTCAAGGTAATGTTGTCGTCGGGCATTAGTGTAAGTGCAATCAGCTCGTCTGAATTTTCACCCAAGCGGAGCTGATAAATACCCAATCC
>JBFYPU010000109.1:0-7839 GCA_041303175.1 Crocinitomicaceae bacterium
CAATATACCCATGCTGCTCTTTGCTTCGGCATTCACATTGGGTTTTGGGTACAACGTTTTTTCTACCTTCTATCAATCTAGAATTCATAAATAATGCGTTACTTTCCAACTATGAAGAAGCACATAGTTGTATATAGTATCTTGCTCGTGTTGTTCACAGCGTGTGTTCATCGTGAAGCGGAAGAGAAAACTTCAAAGGGTGAAAAACGCCTGAGTTTGGAGTTGAATGACGCCCAAAAGTTGGTAAAACTTCCCGTTGAGTGCCTGGACTTGGAATACCCCAATAAACTCAATCAAGTCATTGGAAGCGACGCCGATTTGCGCTCACCCAAAAATTTACATCCTGCGTTTTATGGTTGTTTCGACTGGCATTCTGCTGTTCACGGTCATTGGTCGTTGGTGCGATTGCTCAAAGAATATCCCAATCTGAAGGAGAAAGATCAAATTCTCAGTGGCTTGAAAGCACACCTGTCAAAGGAAAACATTCTCACTGAAGTTGTCTATTTCAAGGATTCATTGAGCCAAGGATTTGAGCGTACATATGGTTGGGGCTGGTTGTTGAAATTGGCAAATGAACTGGAGACGTGGAACCATCCCGATGCGAAAACACTGAGTGCAAACCTACAACCCTTGACCGATGTCATCGTAGAAAAATGCATTGAGTTTCTCCCAAAACTGCATTATCCAGTGCGTGCAGGAACACACAACAACACGGCCTTTGCGCTGTCATTGATCTATGATTACGCTGAGACGATGAAGAACGAAAAATTCAAAAAAGTAATTTGCGACCGTGCTCTGTATTATTTCGAAAATGACAAAGCGTGTCCTTTAACGTGGGAACCCAGCGGAACCGATTTCCTATCTCCCTGTTTCGAAGAAGCGAACTTAATGCGCCGCGTGATGACCAAGGAAAAATACAAAGTTTGGCTCGACGCGTTTTTACCCGAGCTGAAAAATGCAACGTTTAAACTCGCTCCAGCAATTGTCTCGGATCGAACGGATGGTCAACTCGTGCACCTCGATGGACTCAACTTTTCAAGAGCATGGTGCTTGTACGGGATCGCTGAAACGCTGCCAAATGATTATGGACACCTCACGAAAATTGGGAATGAGCACATTAAGTATTCATTTAAAAATTTGGTGGGCGACAGCTACGAGGGCGGACATTGGTTGGCAAGTTTTGCATTGTTGGCACTGGCGGAGTGAGCCGGATACCCATGTATTTTTTCATCCAACCATTTCTGCGGATTGTTGATGATGTACTGTGAAATTCGATTGTAGCCACGTACGGATCGGATAATATGTTCATGATACCTTGATTGCCATTCAAATTCAATCTTGTTTTTTCGCGCGTAGGTGGTCACCGCCGATTTATACCCGCGGATAATCGAGGCCAAATTTTTGGATTGAGGGGCGAATTGGTTTTTATATATTTCCCCTTCCCCTCTTATTCCCCCGGTTGCGACGCGATGCATCGCGTCGCCACTGGGGGAGGAGGAGAGGGGGGAAGAA
Source organism: Crocinitomicaceae bacterium (assembly GCA_041303175.1). Classification (GTDB taxonomy): domain Bacteria; phylum Bacteroidota; class Bacteroidia; order Flavobacteriales_D; family Crocinitomicaceae; genus UBA4466. The sequence goes on from JBFYPU010000109.1 coordinate 1,513, forward strand.
TTATATTCATTCACCCCAATCCCAATAATCCCATGAATGTGATTCGGCATCACCACAAATTCACCCAATGTCAAATTCATGTCGGGTCGCATTTCTATGCATTTAAACCATTCTGCCATGGTAAATGCTCCAATTTCCGTGGGCTGCAACCGTGCCTTTGGAGTAGTATCCTTCATTTCAGAAGTTGATTCCAATACAATTTCACCAAAATAATTTTCGCGGTTTTTTGTGCAGATAGTCACAAAATAAAGTGCTTGGTTGGCATAATTCCAATGTTGCAGTCGCACGGTTTCCCTGCGATACTTCATGTAAAAAGGATCATTCATGTGTAAAAAAGCAATAGGCTACTTTAAGTTACACATTATTTTTAGAAACTGGAAAGTCAATGTTGAAATGGCTGTCACGCTTACCGGATAATCTAACCGTGCGGTCAAATTGTTCGTTGCCCTAGAAGTAGTTCTCGCACAAGTAGTGGATCGTATTCGAAATACGTGAGATTAAGTCGATTTCCCAAAGCTACGGCCAACGCTTCCGCCTCGTTTTTACTATCAAATTTTGTAATAATCCGCTTACCTCTTAAGCGTTCACCAAAAAAAGTGACTGTCGTATAGCTCTCCGAAATGACGATTGAGTTCGAAGAACGTCCATAAATCTGCTGTGATTCAATCAATGGCATAGCAGTGACATACACATATCGATCCAACGGAAATTTTTTCCCGATTTTAATAAATCCCAAGTATTGACTGTAGTCATGAATGAAATTTTGTTCGATATTGATCTTCACATGATGTCGATTCGTAATGGGGAGCAACGCCAATGGCAGTAAAATTAAACCAATAATAAATGGTCCTGTCACGATTGTGAAAACAGCACCAGCCAGAAGGACATAGGAAATCAGAACAAAATTTGCAGGAAAGTTATTTCCGTGTGAAAAGTTCAATTTAATCGGCGAATCAATGGGTTCCATGAAGTTATTTTAATGGTGCCTACTCATACTGTACATTCCACCCACGACCTTCCAGCACACCCTGCAAGGTTGTCAATTCCCGTGCATTGACTAATTCTTCCTGAATCCGATTGAATTGAATCGAATTTCCTTCAATTGTTGGAGTCAAACCATAAGGAAAAGCGATCGTTTCTGTTGTTCGCGCATTTTCTGAAAAGGCGATCCATTGCCGTAAAAGGTTAATGGATTCATTGTCGCTCAATGTGAAATCGCTGGAACGTACCGAGCAGAAAAAATCGATTGTTACACGCGCTCGGGTGAGCAAAACATTCAGTCGTTTGCGCCCATTTGCTGTGTTCATTGGCCCAAATCGCTTGTGGAAATCACCCGTTTCGTTCTGGGCATAACCAAATCCAATAATCAGCGCATCGCATTCATCGCCTTGAACGTTTTCGAGTGCCTTAAAAAATCCACCGTGTTTTTCTTGATGTTCCATGAAGGCTTCTTGGAATTCAGATCCTAGGGTCTTCCAAATACAGTTCAATTGTTCTTCAGAAAAAGCCACGACTCCGATACTTTTTTGCGAAGCCAATTTAGACTTGAGGTGTGAGACAAGTGCCTTCGCTTCAGGTTCATTTGTACGATCAATGAAGCGCCCGCCCTCCACAAAATGATGGGTCAAGGGTCGTTGATTCAACGAATACGATGGATAGGCACGCAACTTCCCTTCATAAAAATGCTTATTTGAAAAGGCAATGAGATCAGGATGTTCGCTGCGGTAGTGATGCAGCAAAGGAACTTTGGGAAAATAATAACGCGCCTGATGAAGTAAATCCGTTTGATCCTTACCACTCGATTGGAAATAATGTGCAGGTCCCATTTGGTGTTCATCACCAGCTACAACAATTCGCCTGCTTCGTTGGATCGCTCCGAGCGCATGTTGAATCGGAATTTGACTCGCTTCGTCGAAAATTAGGAAATCAAACCGCTCTTCTTCCATCGGGAAACAAAGTGCCAAACTAGAAGGGTTGCTCAACCAAACGGGCTTTAACGCTTCAATCCAAAGCTGTGCATCCGAATGAAACAACTCCCTCAAACTGGGATGACTGCGCGTTTTGCCAAATTCTTTCACAAGGATTGCTTTGCCGCGTTTCAAGGTTTTTTTGAGTTCTTTTTCGGCTGCCGAAAGTCGTTGTGATGGTGTGGTCAACAACGTGTGGTAACCCAAAAATCTGGCATGAGCCAAATTCAGCAAATGCGTTGCGTGAAGCTTCGATTCGTGTTGCTGCGCCTCAAGAATGTCCGACACTTTTTCCTTCAGTTCAGAAGGGTGGAAATGTGAAAATGCGGGGAATCGTTCCTTAAATCGGGTGTAATTTGATCCATAAACGATTGCCCCAAATGCCGTGAAATCGTCACAAGCCTGTAAAGTTGAAATACACGTTTCAGGGAGCGCACAAATCACCGAACGGAGTGAAATGAGCTGCGCTAAATCGTGTTCGAGATGCGACAAATAATCCAAAATCACGGTATCCACTTCGAAGTCGAATGCCGACAACAATTCCCGGTGCAAGCGTTCGAGGGCGGAATGGTGATTGGTAATCGTGGATCGATGCGCCACAGGAATGGAAGAATACGCGCCCCAACGTTCATCGGAGAAAAGCGGAAACGACTGTCGAATGCGTTCAAGTTCATTCGCTGGATCGTGAATACCAATCACACTCAATTGGTCAACGATTTTTTGATGTTTTTTTGCCAACTCGAATGATTCAAGCAACTCCTGAAGCGAGTTTTTTGCCTCTCCAACAGGAAGATGTGAAAGTTCTTGCCAACGCCTTTTTGCCTTGCGTCGAGCTAAAAAAGTTCCATTATTGAACACGTTCAACAAGGAGTTTGACTCAAGTATTGAGGGCACAATTTTCCATTCCGAACCGCGAGAAGCGTGTTTTGATTCAGCTAGATACTGCTTGGAAAGTCGATCAAATTGTTTTCGCTCCTTCGAATTTGGCGTCAGCACCTTCGCATACTGTTTGAATAAATCGTTCTCAAAAACTTGACAAAGCGCGGCGTCTTGCATCGCAATTGACAGGTCGCTCCATGAGTTTAGCTCGAAAACAGATTGAAGTGACGTCAGCTGCTGCTTCCAATCTTTGATCGATTGATCGATTTCCAAAAACGCGTCCGATTGGAGGGTTTTTAGTCGAAAATAGGCCAAACTTCGATCCAATTTCGAGGAGTAGATCGCTTCAATGGTCTCACGGTGTTTAATAAATTCGGCAATGCTTGGTGTGCGACTTGAATAACCTTGATCCAATTTAAATTCCTTGGATTGCTCCAGAAATTGATGAAACGATACGCCGCCAATTAATTCTGTTTGCGCCAACAAATCCAAAGTCATTTGCAGGTGATCTTCGTATTGCTCCGAAAGCATCAAGTTGAGTACCGGTTTGGGTTGATAGGATTCAAAGAAATCCCACGTGCGCTTTAGATCTTTCAAGAATGGTTCACTGTGTCGATCCGAACCTGCAATGAAACAGAGTGTATCCAGTCCCAGCGAGGCCAATTTGGATTGAATGACTTCCAATGCCGATCGTTTTTCAGAAACCACCAACATGCTCATTTCTGCCGTGAGTGCCTTGCCGATAAGATTGCCGATTACTTGGGATTTTCCTGTTCCGGGCGGACCTTGAATCACCAAATGTCCTGCACGCGCATGATCAAAAACGGCTTCGTGGTCAATATCCGCTGGAAACAAATTGGCGGAAGAAAATTCAATGGTCGGTAGCTCGTGTCTTTCTTCTCCAAACAATTCCTTTAAAGCAGGATTGTAGGATTCGAGTTGCTGTAACTCCTCCAATTCCTTCAAAAGTTGGTAGCGATGATGGTGAAAATTACCAATCACATATCGATTCAGATCTACCTCAAGTCCCTTCGATTCAAAAAAAACCGCCAACGTATGGGGATCTCCCGACTCCAACAACTCGTTTGGGATTTCCAACTCAAATATAGTGCGAACATGCCGAAGAACGAATGGGTTGATAAACGCACTGTCGTCGATTTCAAGAAATGAAAGTTCACCTTTTATTCGATCAATTTTGGATTCTAAAGGTTGAAGTAAGATCGGCGTTTCGACCTGCTTGCCATTCATCGTTAGTCTCAGCATTCCAATGGCTGCGCACAAGGTATTCACCCCCGTTTCCTTCAGGTTTGCTTTTGCGTCAGTTAAAATCCGTTTGGGAAACGATGCCAAGTCGAAAGTCGCATTCCGATCGATTTCCATCAACTTACCCGTGGTTACATCAGCGTTCACCAATACATCGTTTGCATTGAACTGACTGCTTCCGGAAAGCAACTCGGTGATGATATGTCGAAGGTCTTTAGACAAGCGGATAAATTTACGAAAAACCTACTGGAAAATGGAACTCAGGTTTTACTACCTTTACATACAGTCAATGCCAAAACAATCTTGGAAAAAATGAAATTCGGAACAAAAGCCATCCACGCAGGGGTTCATCCCGATGACGCAACGGGCGCAATTATGACCCCGATTTATCAAACATCAACCTACGTGCAGGAGGAGGTGGGGAAACACAAGGGCTATGCATATTCGCGCACGCAAAACCCAACTCGCCATGCGCTGGAGAAAAATATTGCAGCGATTGAGAATGGGAAATACGGTGCTTGCTTTGGTTCAGGTATGGCTGCAATTGATTGCGTGATTAAAATGCTCAATCCAGGCGATGAGGTCATTTCTACGAATGAATTGTATGGTGGAACGTTTCGACTTTTCACCACGATTTTTGAAAAATACGGCATCAAATTTCACTTTGTGGCAATGACGAATCCCTCGGAAATCACGGAAAAAATCAACGAAAATACACGCCTGATTTGGGTTGAAACACCTACCAACCCGATGATGAGCATTATAGATATTGTGGCAGTAGCGAAAATCGCCAAGCGAGCAAACGCAATGCTGTGTGTAGACAATACATTCGCGACGCCTTACCTTCAAAACCCACTGGATTTGGGAGCGGATTTGGTGATGCACTCGGCTACGAAATACTTGGGCGGACACTCCGACGTGGTGATGGGCGCCTTGGTCACTTCGAATGATGATATCGCAAATGAAATGTACCGCATTCAAAATTCGTCAGGAGCAATTACGTCTCCAATGGACGCCTTTTTGGTCCTGCGCGGAATAAAAACCTTGCACTTGCGGGTACAGCGGCACTGCGAAAATGGTGAAAAAGTAGCTCGGTTCTTGGCGGATCATCCCAAAGTTGACAAGGTCTATTGGCCTGGGTTTGAATCGCATCCGAATCACGAGGTGGCGAAAAATCAAATGCGTGGTTTTGGTGGAATGATCTCCTTTTCCTTAGTGGGAAATAAGCTCGATGACGCACTAAAATTGGTCAAAAATGTTCAGCTGTTTGCCCTCGCAGAATCCTTGGGAGGGGTGGAATCACTCATTGGACATCCGGCAACTATGACCCACGCTTCCATTCCAAAGGAGGAACGTGAACGATCAGGTCTAGTGGATTCATTGATTCGTTTGAGCGTCGGAGTAGAAGACGCAGAAGACATTATCGAAGATTTAAAACAAGCACTTCAATGGTAATTATCACAGGCGTTTCTCGCGGATTTGGAAAGGCACTTGCTGAATTGTATTTGGCAACTGGAGAAAAAGTGGTTGGAATCGGAAGATCTGCTGCCATTGAACATCGCAATTTTAGTTTTTTGCGTTGCGATTTATCGGATTTAAACGCGATTGACGCCTTGGCGGTTGAGCTTCACGACGAACCCATTACACTGATCAACAACGCAGGAATTCTAGGTGACATTCGTCGATTGAGCGATAAAGTTGTAGCGGATATTGATACTGTGATGAAAGTCAATGTGTCTGCACCAGCGCACTTACTGCAAAAAATATATGCACAGACTTCAGATAAAAATGCGTTCACGCTCGTCAACATCAGTTCTGGCGCTGCCAATCGTGCAATTCCTTCCTGGGCTGCGTATTGTGCTTCAAAGGCGGCATTGAATATGATCACCGAAACCTTCGCCTTGGAGGAGCGAGAAAAAGGAAATACACCAAAGATTTATGCGGTGGCACCTGGTGTAATTGACACTGAAATGCAAGCACACATTCGAAGAACGGACGCTACCCATTTTTCCGCAGTCGCAAATTTCAAACGGATGAAAACGGAGGGCGAATTGTTTTCTCCAGAGGAAGCTGCTAAACGATTGCTATTACTGCTCAAAAAAGAGTATGACGGCACAACGTTGTATGATTTAAGAACCGTTTCCATAGAATAGCTCTCCGTTACCGATCGTAATGTAGAATATGCCATTCAAACAAAAAACTTGTATTTTAGTAATGG
>JBFYPU010000110.1:0-11616 GCA_041303175.1 Crocinitomicaceae bacterium
GTACAGATAAGCAGTAGAATCAACCTGTGTGAAAACTACCTGCAAATTATAACTCGAACCGACAATAGAAGGGTAGGCCTCGATGGTCGCAATTTGGTTTCCAATGCTGTTGAAAATGGTGTCCAAAATGACAGAACCAATAGACGAACTAGCCGAATGGAAACCTGTCGTGCCACGGAATCCATAATTCGGCGCAGGTTTATCAGCAGCAAATCCATACATAAATGTGGCATCCGAAAGATCAGACCACAAATCAAAATAAATAGTATTCGCTCCAAAGGATCCGCTTGGATTGTTTTTTAACCAAACAAATGAGGTGTCAGAAGTTACATTTGTGTGCACATGGTATTTTCCATTTAATCCTGAGTTTCCAGCGGCCGCAACAATTATTCTTCCATCAGTTGCGTCCAACATGGCTTCCATGGCCTCCGACGCGGGATCATTACCATCATGACTTCCGAGGTAGGTACCCAAACTCAAATTAACAACGGCAGGTTTACCCAACGAATCGGCAACTTTGAAGATGTAATCACATGCATCCGCGATTGTGAGCGTCCAATTGGGTGCATTGAAATTGCTTTCAACGACAATAATATCCGACTCTGGAGCCATTCCTTTTAAACGTCCATTTGCTCGGGCGTTCCCAGATCCAAACCCCGTCACAATTGTGCCATGACTTTGCGTATCTGTACTCGTGCATGTCGCATTGTTGATCGCCGAACTATCCCATACGGTGCCATATCCATACGTCGGAGGAGCTGGGCCCGTGGAAACTGTATGATCCCAATAGCGTAGCACACGTGTAGTTCCATCTTCGTTTCTAAAATCTTCGTGCGTAAACTCCAAGCCTGTGTCCACATAACCTATGATTACATCCTTTCCTGTAAATGGCGTCTGTAGTCCTCCCGATCCCGCATGAACCTCATTGACGTGATGAAAAAACCTTGCTGTGTCCGCTAATAAATGAGGCGGAGCATACTCAAAATAGAAATCAGAAATGAGATTATTCGCCTTCGAAGTATGAATCCAGAGCGGGGTAGCCGTCACAAATAACCATTCAGAAGACTGGTATTTCACTCCAATATGTTCTTGCTTCAACGCAGCTAAATTTTCTGGTGAATTTGGAATACAAAAGGTTGTTGGTTCATTTGGCGACTTCTCAAGGACGGCTTGAAATCCCAATTTTTGAGCAGTTGCGTGATCCACATTTAGTGTAAGTAGAACCAAGAGCGCTGCATATAGTAGTTTGTTTACCATTCGTCAGTTTATTATACCATAAAACGTAAATATCGACCTTACCGTTAATTTCTCCTAGCAATTAGCTAGAATAATTCTAAATTTACACAATTCAATATCAAAATTAAAGAATTTCATTATGAAGAAAAATATCATCACGTTATCGTTGAGCATTTTAGTTCTTGGATTCACGAGCATGGTCGTGGCACAAGAAGATGTCGATAAAGACGTACTAAATTGGTACAATGGTGACGGAACAGGTATGCAGACAGAAAAAGCATACAAACTGCTAAAAAAGCGCGATACAAAAACAGTTGTCGTGGCAATTATTGATTCAGGAATCGACATTGAACATGAAGATTTACAAGGGAAAATCTGGACAAACACAGATGAAATCCCTGGAAATGGAATCGATGACGACAGAAACGGATACGTTGACGACGTGCACGGTTGGAATTTCTTAGGCAACTCCAATGGCGAAAATGCAGGAGCGATGCAGTTGGAGCGTACTCGAATCTTGGCGAAATTGTCTAAAAAGTTTGAAGGAGTTGACGAGGCAACTTTGTCAGGATCTGATAAAGCTGAATATGAGCTCTATCTGAAAGTTTCTGAAGAGGTTGAAGAGGAAATTTCAAACTATACACGTGCGGTTGGATACTATTCTATGATTGCTGGAATGATCGAAAATGTTGGTTCTATGTCGGCTGAAGCCATGGGCAAAGAAGGTGCGACGATGGAAGAGGTGAAAGCGAAAATGGAGGAATTGAACAAAGAAATTGCAGCCCTTTCAAAAGCAAACGCTAAGTCCGAAGATGCTGAGCGTTCAGAGAAAATTGCAACCTTTCAAGATACATACGATCAATTGGATTTCGTAATGGCAGTGATGAGTGGTGATCTTTCTACTGAAACGATGACCGCTCGTATAGAGATGTTCCAAGGAATGATCGATACGCACCACAATGTTGATTTTGACGGACGTGCAGTAATTGGTGACAATCCAGATGATTTCTCTGATGTAAACTACGGAAACAACGATGTTGAAGGTCCTGATGCTTTGCACGGCACTCACGTTGGAGGAATTGTAGCTGCGGTTCGTGGAAATGGTAAAGGCGGAGACGGTGTTGCAACAGACGCTTTATTGATGGTTTTACGTGCAGTTCCAGATGGAGATGAGTACGATAAAGATGTTGCTTTGGCAATTCGCTATGCGGTTGACAACGGTGCAAGCGTTATCAATATGTCTTTCGGAAAATCGTATTCTCCTCACCAAAAAGAGGTATACGAGGCGTTTGCTTATGCAGATTCAAAAGGTGTTTTATGTATTCACGCTGCTGGAAATGATAATTCTGATGTGGATGTTGCGCCAAATTTCCCAACGTCAAAATATTCGTTCCAAACGAAAAAACTTGACCACTTCATTACAATTGGATCTTCTACAAAAGATGGAGTGAAAAAAGTAGCGATTCCTTCTGCTACAGATCCTACCAAATTGAAAAAAGTGAAAGTTGGTATGTTGCCATCTCCTTTCTCTAACTACGGTCAAACGTCTGTTGATGTATTTGCACCTGGTTCTGAAATCTTCAACGCGGTTCCACAAAGCGAGTACCAAGAACTTCAAGGTACATCAATGGCATGTCCAATGGTGTCTGGAGTTGCAGCAATGCTGAAATCATACTTCCCTGAAATGTCTATGAAAGAAATCAAAGAAGTGATTCTTTCTACTTCAACTTCATACAAAGGTGTGATGCAAGTGCTTCCTGGGAATTCTGCCGAAGATGCACAAGTTGATTTCGCAAAGATGTCTGTTACTGGCGGTGTTGTAAATGTTTACGCTGCAGCAAAAGAATGCCTTCGTTTAGAGAAAATGAAGAAATAGCATTCGATTAAATAATGTACTTTTAAGTCACTCTTTCGGTTTTCGGGAGAGTGACTTTTTGTTTAAAGCTTATGAGAAATAGTATACTAGCGGTAATTTGCCTTGTTTCGTTGATGTCCATGAAGGCAGATCCTGTCGACGAGCTAAATGCCTTTGTTGACAATTGGCACCTCGCAGCAAGCAACGCCAATTACGATTCCTATTTCGGCGAAATGGAAGATTCCTTTATTTTCTTGGGAACGGCACCAGGCGAGCGTTGGACAAAAGAAGAATTCTCGGCGTTCAGTAAGCCTTACTTTGACAAGGGAACGGCCTGGGACTTCAAAGCCAGTAATCGAAAATGGAATTTTTCCACGAATGGCAAAATGGCTTGGTTCGATGAGGACTTAGATACGTGGATGCGTGGTTGCCGGGGTAGTGGGATTCTCGTAAAGAAAAAGAATGGTTGGAAGTTGGTTTACTACAACCTAACTGTGTTAATTGAAAATGAAAAAATACAACCGTTTATTGAATTGCGTGATGCGCCAATCGTTGAAGACTAAATCAACGTAATAATCAAATTGGAAAATTCGCGTTCTTTTTGTGCATTTTTCAATTCACGGGCTTTGGTCAATCCTTTTGAATACCAACGCAAACATTCTGTTGCATCCCCTGATTTGATAGCGTTATTCCCCATTTCGATGTAGAGATTCAAATCACTTTGTTCAGTAGTTTCGGGTATTTGTGTCTGTACGCTCATCTTCATGTGTTTTAATACTACAAAGGACGACAACTTCAGCGATTGTATTGATGAAAATAGGATTAACAAATTCGTATGCGTTTGTTAAGGCTAGATGAATAAAAAAAGGATGTCCTCCAAAATCGCTTCGTTGTTAACGATTGATTTTGGTGAAACATCCATTAATATTCAGTTGCAAGATCCTCTTGCTATTTCCGATTTCTCTTCGTTTTCTTAACTGTTGATGTAACCCCCAAATTGAGCAGAGCGGAGTCAAACCCTGTTTTCTGTGCGAATGCTAGCTTCTGTTCTTTGAGCAGCAACTGCGCGATGTCAATCGATGTTATCATATTCATGCGATTTAAGTTATTACATGAAGGTAGGCAAAACGTGTGCCATAATTTCGGGCAAACGAGTGAAGCGTATCAATTGTTGATTGAAGCGTTGATGGTCAAAAACGTAAAAAAATGCAGTTCTTTAGGATTAATCCTTTCGACACGTATATACAAATGCTGGCGGGAAATTCTTAACAGTAAAGCCAACAGATACATGATTGAAAATCCCTTCCAATAATTTTTTGGATTGTAAGGAATATTGGAATTGAACGTACTTCCCTTTTGGTTTCAAAACAGCATACGAAGCTGCGACAACAGCTTTTCTCAATTGATCAGGAAACACCATTAACGGAAGAGAAGAAATCACAGCATCTTGATTCATTTTATCTCCATCAGGAAGGTAATTTGCAACGTTTTCAGCTGAATCGTGGATAATTTGCACCCGCGGATCATTGATTCGTGCATTCAATGACTCGTAAAACTCATCGTTCAATTCGAACACCAATAATTTGGCATCCTTTCGCATTCGTTCTATAATAATATCAGTGAAAACACCTGTTCCCGGACCGAGTTCAACCAAATTTTTTGCCTGATCAAAATCAATATTTTCGAGCATTCGCTCACCCAAGAAACGTGTGCTAGGGCTGATAGCTCCGACCATTTTTCGGTCTTTAAAAAATTGGACCAAGAAGTTACGCTTTGTAGACATAGATTTAATGTTTCACCGCTAAAATAGCGTTATTAATTACACCTACAACATACCCCGAAAGTTCATTATTCACATAGGGAGTATTGAAGGTATTTGAACAGACTTCGTCACGCGAAAATGTCCACTTTGAACGTGGTGAAAAAAGCGTTAGATCAGCTTCCATCCCCACTTCGATGGTACGCGGTTCGATTTTTAAAAGGGAGCGTGGCCCTATAGTTAGTCGGTCAATGACTTTTTCAAGGTTAAATTCTTGAACAGAAACCAAGGAGGAGAATACCGTTTGAAGAGAGATGTTTCCAAATAAGGCATGATCAAATTCCAAATCCTTTTCTTCGGTGTCATTGGGTCGGTGGTCTGAAACAATTGCGTCAATGGTTCCATCAATAACGCCTTCCCAAAGTACCTTCCGATCTGACTCAAATCGAAGAGGTGGCATAAATTTAAACAAGGAATCGAACTCCATGACGGCATCTTCGTTGTAAATCAAATGTGAACTGTGAACATCGGCCGTAATACTTAATCCCTCAGCTTTTGCTTGGCGAATCAATCGCACGCCTTCTGCGGTGGAAATACCTGTGCAATGCAAATTGCCTCCAGTATAAGCCAGTAGGCGAATGTTGCGCTCTAGCTCAATGATTTCTGAAATGGATGGATCTGCCTTCAATCCAGTGAGTGTGGAAGCCATTCCTTCGTTTACCATTCCATGACCAGCGAGCGAAAAATCACGATTGAATGCAATGATTGTTCCACCAAAGTTCTTCGAATAAAGCAAGGCACGGTACATGATTCCAGATGAAACTGGCTTTAAATCATCCGTAAATAGTTGAACTCCAACTTGGTTCATGTCAAACATTTCTGCCAGCTGTTCACCTTTCATTCCTTCAGAAATTGTGCCTATGGGGTAAACTTGGGTAACGTGTCCTTCTGAACGGCGTTTGATATATTCAATTTGACTTTTACCGTCAATGACTGGCTGCGTACTGGGTAATATCGCGACATGGGTATAACCTCCGAATGCTGCTGCATCTTGACCCGATTCTATGGTTTCTTTGTGCTCGAAACCTGGATCACAGAAATCCGCTTTTAAATCTACCCAGCCTTGCGAAATGTGTAAGTCTTCGTTTTCAATCACATGGTCTACTTCGTCGGCAAGTTGGACGTCTATTTTTGAAATGACTCCTTGATCGATCAATACATCCATGCGTTGACCATTATGGCGAGAGGTCGAATCAATGATGTGGGCTTGCTTGATGAGAATTTTCATAGTTGCGTGTTTCACGATTTCCAAAAACGTACCAATAACATTTCGGTGATCACAAAAATAAGGGTTAAAATAATAAAGAGTTTCCAGTAGCTGAATGGTTTGTCGATGGACAATTCACCAATAGGGGAGTTAATGCCATCGATGGCTGCGAAATTGACGTTTGTTGCGCCGCGTTCTGTGAAATGTGTTTTAATTTCTTCTTCGCTCAAATAGTCCAATGTCGATTCCTTTCGGTCGTAGTTGAGTGACAATGACCCTAGTTTTTTACTCGTGGAAATGGCGTAATTACCCGAAAAAAGCTGTTCAAACTTATCGAATTGAGAGAGTGAAAGGTACGTGATTCCAGACCGCACAATCGACTGTGGAATGAAATCCAGTTCGTCTTTGGTGAGGTGAATCACTTCTTCGCCACGTTGCTCGGCATATACAGGGTAGGTACTTTCAGATCCAATGGTGAGCGCAATCGGCTGAGAGCGCTGGCTGAGTTCACTCATGCGCAAAATACATGTAGAAAAGAGTGCATCTGATGCAAAAACACCTGCGTCCGGGTGAATCGAACTGTAGAACATGTAAGCAATGCCATTCGGTTTTGAATAGGCTAGGAGTGGAAGCCCATTTTGCATGGTGATCAAGGTTTTATAGTTTGAACCACCGCCGACAATGGGTTGATAAGAGGAAGAAACACTGGGCAAATTCAACCGTTCGTTTTTTCCATTCACGACGTCGCGAATAAATGGATCGTCGTAGTTCAAGGATTTGATCAACGTGCCTGAACCAATTTGTGCGCCCATTAATGGCAATTTGAGTGTACCCAACAGTTGATTCCACGCATTTTTCTCTGGATTCTTCCCTGGGAAAAGACTCAGTGAACCACCATTTTTATTGAATTCTGTAAAATAATTGATCACACCTGAGGAGAGTGAATTGGCTCCGTTTACGATTACCAAATCTTTGTTCTTGAAATTGTCGAGGGTGATTGCCGAAAGTGCATTTTCTTCAACTACATAGTAATCTTCCAAATCCAGCACGACGCGAATGTTTGGAATCGCATCTTCACCGTTCAAAATTAGAATATTAGCGTGTTCTTTTACTTCGTATGAAAGATAATAGGTATCATCAAAAATGACGTAATCGTCTGCAACGGTGACTTTCCCTGATTTCCAACCTGCGGTTTTATCCGAATAGGTGAGAGATGTTTCTTTTTTCCCGTTGGCAGGAAGGTCTGTGTAGAACGATTTATTGAATCGGTCGACTTTCACCGTTACTTCAACATTTTTCAACGCCTCATCGCTCGTGTTGACCAATCGAATGTTCAATTCATGTTTCTCTCCCGTTTTCCGAATCGGTGAACTGAACCAAACAGAGTCGATGTAAATATTTGCTGTTTCCTCAGGGATCAACTGCACGGGATGAAATTCAAAATGATTCAACTTCAGGCGTGCGCGTTTATCGCATGTGTGTTTTTGAAAATCAGAGAGGATAACACTTTGCACAAACACATCTGTTGCGTTGGCATCAATCTTTCGGATGGTTTGCTCTTTCCAATCGATGATTTCATCAACCGTACGAGAAAGTGGAGAGTACTCAATTTTGTCGATCTTGTCGAGCGCGTCGATACGATTAATTCTGCGCTGTTCTACTCCCGACATTTCATTGGTTCCAATAATAAATTGCGTTCCCTTTGGTGCTTTTTCAACGATGGATTGAGCCGTTTCCTTTGCAGAGGAGAGCAATTCACCTTCAACGCCACGTGCTTGCATGGAAAATGAATTGTCCACAAAAATCATTACAATGTTTTCCTTCTTCTGCTCATCGCTGTCCGAAGCGGGGAAGTAGGGTTGAGCAAACGCCAAAACGGCGAAAATGAACGCCAGCAGTCGACTTGCGAGAATGAGGTAATGCTTGAGTTTTTGCGTGGATTTTGTTTGCTGATCGACGTGCTTCACAAATTGCAAACTTGAAAAATAGTGCGTTTTGTACCGCTTGAAATTGAATAAATGAATGACAATCGGGATGATCAATGCTGCAAAGGCCCAAAGAAATTCAGGATACAAAAACTTCATGGATCAAAAATAAGATTTTCTGCGAAGTAGTGATGATCTATGGGGAGAACATCGCGCAATGTGTTGAAAAAAACTATTCAAACGCCCCAATTCCAAACAACGCGAAATCATATTTGGCTGGATCTTTTGGATCAAAGCCACGAAGGTGACTCATCAACTCGTCCAAGGCTTTCCAATCGTCTTGTTTGCGTTGAATTAAGCCGAGGTTTCTACCGTGTTTACTGGTGTGCACATCCAAGGGAACATTGAGTTCAGCAGGTGAGATGCTTTTCCAAATCCCAAAATCAACGCCTTGTTTGTCATTTCGGACCATCCATCGCAAAAACATGTTGATGCGCTTCGCGGCTGATCCTTTTTCCGGGTTGGAGAGGTGTTTGATGGATCGCGGTTCGTGCGCTGTCTCCAAAAATCGTTTTCTAAACTGAATGATTCGCCCTTTCACTCCTTCGATTTCCGCATGCGGTGAGAATGCTTGTTCCAATCCTCCTGTTTCATAAATGTTCCGAAGACTTAGAAAGAAAAAATCCAAATCATCGGCGTTGAACGTGCGGTGTACAAAATCCAATTTGCGCGAAGTGTAGTTGAGAATATATTCATGTGGATCATTTTCCATGATCTTGATCAGGCGTTCACCATTTTTGATTATCGTGCCGCGTTGTCCCCATGCAATGGTCGAAACGAGAAACGCAACAATTTCGATGTCTTCCTTCTTCGTGAACAAATGCGGCAACTGAATTGGATCGCTCTCGATAAACGCGCGTGTATTGTATTGTTCCGCTTTGAAATCGAGGTATTCCTTTAATTCTAGGCTGTTCATGGCGCCTTACTCAACAATGAGTCCATCGGTAATACGGATGCTTCGGTCCGTCATAGTTGCCAGCTCTTGATTGTGTGTAACGATCACGAAGGTTTGATTGAATTCGTCACGCAAGTCGAAAAACAATTGATGCAGTTCTGTTGAATTTTGACTATCCAAGTTTCCAGATGGCTCATCCGCAAGAATGATTTTAGGCCGATTGATCAAGGATCGTGCAACGGCAACGCGCTGCTGCTCTCCACCGGAAAGTTCGTTCGGACGGTGTTTGGCGCGACTCGATAATCCAAGCATGTCAAGCAGTTTCATTGCTTCAATCTTTGACTCCGCCATGTTCCTTCCTTGAATAAGAGCTGGAAGAATGACATTTTCCAACGCGTTAAATTCCGGTAAAAGCTGGTGAAATTGAAAAATAAAGCCAATGGATTCGTTTCTGAATCGAGACAATTGCTTGGAACTCAATGAAAATGGATTGATGCCATTGAGTAGAATTTCACCGGCATCAGGTTTATCGAGTGTACCCAAAATTTGGAGCAGTGTTGTTTTACCAGCACCAGAAGATCCAACAATAGAAACCACTTCGCCTTCCTTAATTTCGAGGTCGATGCCCTTCAAAATGCGAAGGTCTTCAAACGATTTTGTGATGCCGCGAGCTGTTAACACTATTTCTTCATTTTTAATGAGTGTCCCATTTTATCGCGCTTTGTCTGCAAATAGAAATCATTGTGCACATTGGATGCAATTTCCAATGGAACATTTTCAACTACTTCCAAGCCATAACCCACCAATCCTGTGCGCTTCGTAGGGTTGTTCGACATCAAACGCATTTTTGAAATCCCGAGCGCACGAATTATCTGTGCTCCGATTCCGTAATCGCGTTCATCACCTTTGAATCCTAGTTTGATATTCGCTTCGAGCGTGTCGTAACCTTCTTCCTGAAGTTTGTATGCCTTCAATTTATTCGTTAATCCGATTCCGCGCCCTTCTTGATTCATATAGACGATCACACCTTTCCCTGCTGCTTCAATCATGCGCATGGAGGTCTCCAATTGTGGACCGCAATCGCATCGACACGATCCGAAAATATCTCCTGTCATGCACGAGGAGTGAACACGAACCAATACAGGCTCATCTTCACTAAATGTTCCTTTCACAACTGCCAAATGCTCTTTGTCAGAATTCAATTCTTTGAACAGGTGTAAATCAAAATCGCCAAATTCGGTTGGCATTTTAACGTCAATTACCTTTTCTACGAGCGATTCATTTTGCATTCGGTAGGCGATGAGATCTTCAATCGAAATCAATTTAAGATCAAAACGCTTCGCAATTTGCGCCAATTCAGGTAGTCGGGCCATTGATCCGTCCTCGTTTAAGATCTCTACAATCACACCTGCTGGCTCAAATCCAGCCATACGAGCCAAATCAATCGCTGCTTCGGTGTGACCTGCTCTTCTCAAAACACCCCCTTTTTTGGCGCGAAGTGGAAAAATATGCCCAGGTTTACCTAATTCTTCTGGTCGAATGGTTGGATCAATGAGTGCTTTGATTGTTTTTGCTCGGTCGCTCGCGCTAATTCCTGTTGTGCAACCGTGTCCGTTCAAATCTACAGATACCGTAAACGGTGTTTCGTAGGCAGCAGAATTACTTGGAACCATTAAATTTAAACCCAACCGATCGCATTCATCTTCAATCAATGGAGCGCACACCAAACCACGTCCATGTGTTGCCATGAAATTGATGATTTCTGGTGTTATATTTCGCGCTGCGGTGAGGAAATCTCCTTCGTTTTCACGGTTTTCGTCATCTACAACAATGATTACTTTACCATCTTGGATGTCCTTAATGGCTTCCTCTATCGTGTTTAATTTGATTTCCATACGTCATTCGACAATTTGCCGCAAATTTACGGCAAAATTCTAAGTATGACGTGGCGTTCCTTTGATTTATTTATGGTTTTTCCACGATGAAATCCGCTATGAATCCAATACTTGGATCAATTCACGTGTCGTTTCCGTCCAGCGGTGGTGTTTTTCCACAAAAGCACGTGCATTGACTTGAATGGACATGTATTTTTCATGGTTCGTAAATAGCTCATTGATCGCCGTATAAAATTCTGATTTTGTACTTGCTACCAAAATATCAATACCTGGATGCGTACCGATCGGATTATTGGCAAGCGGCGTGGTGATGCAGGGAATTCCAATTGCCATGGCTTCAAGCAATTTATTCTGCATGCCAGTTCCGATCATCATAGGTGCGAGGAAAATTTTGCCTGCTGCATACGATTGACGAATGTCATCCACCCATCCCGTGAGTGTGATTTGCACGTTTTCAGCTGCCATTTTTATAACGCGTGCTGAGGGAGATGACCCCGAAATAAGTAACGTACTGTTTGGGAATTGGGGTAATATCTGCTCAGTGATGTAACCAATGGCTTCCACGTTGGGTGGGTAACTCATGTTGCCAACGAATACGAAATCATGCGTTTTTTCTGCTACTATGGATTCGAAAAAGCTCGAGTCGATGCCGTTTGGAATGCAAAGAATCGCTTTGGATTGAGGGTGCATGATCAGCTGTTGATCTTGCTTGCTAATAATGGTG
>JBFYPU010000111.1:0-8677 GCA_041303175.1 Crocinitomicaceae bacterium
ATGAAGAAACGATCGCTTTTGCCGATGCTCTATTGGTAAAAATGAATGAACACGACACCATAGAAACGCCAACAGGGAAGAAAAGCTTATACCGAATTTACAGAGATGTTCGCTTTTCAACGGATAAGTCACCATACAAATCACACTGGGGTGGAGGATTTACCCGTGCAACTAAGCAATTGCGCGGCGGATACTATTTCCACATTCAACCCAATGGACAATCGTTTATTGGGGGAGGATTTTGGCAGCCCAACAAAGATGATCTTCAGCGTATTCGGGAAGAAATCGCCACGGATCCGAGTGAAATCCGCTCAATATTGACCGATCCAGAATTCGTCAACACCTTTGGAGAACTTCAGGGGGAACAACTGAAAACAGCGCCCAAAGGATTTGACAAAGAGCATCCTGCGGTCGATTTACTCCGCTACAAACAATTCATTTTTGGGCGAAACTTTACCGACAAAGAAGTAATCGAACCAAATTTTCTAGAAGTTGCCAACGACACCTTTAAAAAAATGCGTCCTTTTTTTGATTACATGAGTGATGTCCTCACCACAGACGCCAATGGGACGCCTCTTCCATAATGGAATCCATCTATATTCCGGTCTTTAGCGATTATCTATTAATTGCTGAAAATGCGTGCCTTATGCATTTTTGTAAATAAAATGATACTGTATGTATTGATTATAATAGTATTACTACTATTTTTAGATTTATAAATCGCATTACATGGATAAACTTCTCTCGAAAATTGAGATTTGCGTCAACCCTTCCGTCTACTTAAAAGACCCAACTTCGAGTGATTTGGGAAAAAAAATGATTCAAGGTAGCATCGAACTGATCGCAGAAATAGGATTTGAATCCTTTACATTTCGTAAGCTCGCACTACACATCAAATCGACTGAGGCATCCGTCTATCGTTACTTCGAGAGTAAACACAAGCTCCTACTCTATTTGACATCATGGTATTGGTCCTGGCTTGAATACCAATTGGTTTTTGCGATTGTGAATATCGAAAATCCGGTCGTTCGTTTGGAGCGTACAATCGATCTACTCGCAAAAAAAATCGAGGAAGATGGAAATTTTGCGCATATCAACGAAGTCAAGCTACACGAAATTGTCATCACTGAATCTTCCAAAGCGTATTTAAACAAGGAGGTAGATTTGGACAACCAAATGGGCGTTTTTTCGAGCTATAAACAGCTGGTGAATCGGATAAGTGGAGTAATATTAGCGATAAAACCTGATTACAAGTATCCGAACATGTTGGTATCCACAGTGATTGAAGGCGTCCACCATCAGCGGTATTTTGCTGAACATTTGCCTCGTTTGACTGATTGTATAGAAGGAGAAGATTCGATTACACTTTTTTACAGAGAAATAGTCTTAAATGCCTTAGCAATTAAACCTTCAGGGAAATACTAGTTAGAAATTCGACAATGAATCGAAATTCTTGGGTGAACTTAAACATTGTAGTTGCTCGACGTGACGCTTGAGCCTTGGTTTCTTTTACTTGTGGCACAAGCCCGAATGAACTAAAAAGTGCGAGGGCAAGGGTACTATTTTCATGTTTGCCTATTTCTTCGACTCTATAATTTTTTCAATCTCACCAAAGGTTTTTCTCCCTAAAAGAATTCCATCTGGAGAAATGAGAAAGGTTGACGGTATTTCTGTGACGCCATATTTTTGTGCAGTGGATGAAAGCATCACCAAACTCGATTCCTCAACGATTTGGTATTTCCACGAAAATCCATCCATTTTGGCAACCTCTTTTCCAGCACTGGCATCTTTTTCAAGTGCGATGGTCACGATTTTCAGTTCATCACCATACTTCGCGTGCAACGCAACCAATTCAGGATTTTCGGTGCGACACGGTCCACACCACGAACCCCAAAAATTTAATAGCACATAGTCTCCGCGCAACTCAGACAGTTTGAAATTGGAGCCATTCACCAATTCGGCTTGAATTTCAGGTGCTTGATCTCCCTCATCAGCAGCGCGCCATTGCAGAAAAACAAAGCCGATTATAACCAATGAAATGGTGATCAGAAGGGTGATTTTTAAAAATTTCGGCATCTTCAATTTGATTTTTTGGATATATAATCCAACAAGGGCTGGCCTTTGACGATGATGTCTTCCAATCGCGCTTCTCCATTCAAAATTTTAACGGCAATGTAGGATTTATCTCGCTCAGCCCTCATAACTTGTTCCGCTAAATAAGCATCATCCTCGTTGATGAAAAATTTCCCCAAATTGTCAGGAATTTCTATGCTCACCGTTTGGCGTACATCTACATCACTGATCACAAAATCAGGATCATCCATGCGCTCAATGAGCTCCAATCTGCGTTCTGATCCCATTCCAGACCATGAGATTTTAGATTCGATATAATCTTTTCCTTTCGGTGGTTTCTTAAATGCCTCATCAAAATAAGCGAAGCCTTGTTTATCCTTCGCTACAGACACATACACGCGTTCCCCCTCTTTGAAATCAAAATCAGTTGGAATGCCGTTCGTGTCGTAATTGATACGCAAAAACTTCCCGCGGAACGGATCAAATGGATCGCGCGCAACGGGCTTGAATTTGTATAGCTTTCCGTTGTTCAAGACATTTTCTGAACTGATTGCGACATAAATTGGAATGAGCACAATGATTGCAGCGAAAGCAAAAAATAATCCCTTTTTAATACGCATCTTTTCGTGTTTTATTTCGTTCAATCCGCTCCACTTTTCCCTTCATCATTAGGTTAATCAGGAAAAACAAGCCACCTATCCCAATAAACATGAGTCCCTTCATGATAAAATTCCAATCCGTGTCGAAATAGCGAATCCATAGAAGCAATGCCACCACTAAAAATCCACCGATTAATTGACCTATGTTTTCATTTTCACTGCCGACCATCATTGCACTGAATCCGAGGAATAAAATGTATGCATTCACCATCATCACAACCATCCAATGCGCCAGCATGTATTCATGAAGCAACATTGCCAGGAATACAAATGCAGGAGTCATTATGAAGAGCATTGACACATCCTTGAAGTGTTTTCTCAAGTAGAAATAACCAAAATAGATCGCTGCCATAATAAACATGACAAGAATGAAATAAAATAGTTTATCATCACTCGGCTGAATCAAATTGAATTCTGAATAGGGGTTGATTGGTTCTTCTTTGAACAGATTCACAAATGAATCGTTGCTAAACACAAGACGAAGGGAGTCTTTGTTTGAGATAAGCAGCAACAAAATCACTACCCAGAACTGGCTCATCCATTGAAACGGCCTTGCCAAGGTGGATTTATTCTCTCCCATAAAGCGTTTTCCGAACAAATAAAACCCAATGTTTACGGTCACAATCCACAAGAAATAATTTCCATCAATCGTGAAAAGCAGCGCGAGCATAAATGATAAGTAGAACGAATAGGATAAGTATACAATGCGAATGCTTTGTGAAGCACTCTTCTTGTTGAGTACAAGGAAATAATGCGGCGCAAACGCAAGCAACAACAACCAATACCAGTAGACATTATCGCTTTCACCAATTTGCGGGAGCCCAAAAGGACCAGTGAACGAGATATTAATTGCCAAAACGACAATCAAGCCAAGGTACAAAAGTGCGATTCCCGATGCCCTCGCGAAATAGAACAGTGGCAAAGTGAGGAGCGCCCACACTTTAATGAATTTATTGAAATCACCGTCGAGTTGATAGGTTTGACTGACGAGTGCGATGGATGCACCCATCATCAGCATTAGAAAAACGGAACTTGTTTCGATCCAGGTTCTTGAATTGGGATGATGAAAAAGCGCTCGGTAGTAGAAATACAAGCCAACCAAAGCAGGGGCGACGCTAAACATGCCACGGATATATTTCGGGTATTCGTCCCAATTGTGTCCGATAAGTGAAAAGATACCCGCAGAACAAAACAAGGCGCCCATAATCCCTCCGATGATCATAAATAATTCGATGGTCGTCGAGTCTTCGATGGACCCAATAAAGCGCCTAATTCGAATCGCTGTTTCTTGGGAGATCAGCTCTTTTTGTTCTATTTTAATGGTGAAATCCTTCAGCTGACGTGCAGTACTCATAGGCTTACATTTAGCATTTGTCAACAAGATAAACACATCGCGATCAACTACACATTATTCGATTCGATTTTCTTTCTTTGAAAAATGAAAGAACTGGATGCACTTCGTGGAATGGATGTTTACTTCCTCGATCAATTGATGAAGGGAAACGTGAACGCGGGCAATCGTATTTTAGACGCTGGCTGTGGATCAGGGCGCAACATTCATTACCTGCGTGACATCGGAATGGATGTGACTGGAATAGATGAAAATGCCGAGGCGATTGCGGGACTTAACCAGCGCTATCCGAACAATGTGGAACAATTTATTGTTTCGTCCATCGAAGATTTCCTCACAAGCGAACCGTTTGATTTTATTCTTTGCAATGCAGTTTTGCATTTCGCGAAGGGTCACAGACATTTCAATGAACTATTCGAAAAACTCGTCTCATTTTTGGCGAAACATGGCATTCTTTTCATTCGAATGACCTCGTCGATTGGGATCGACTTACCCAATTCCGAAAATGGTGTTTATTCACTTCCAGATGGTTCAACACGTTACCTCATCTCTCGCGAGCAGATCCGACAATTGTGTCAAGAACATGATTTACAGCTTATCGAACCAGTGAAATCAGTGAAAGTTGAGGAATTGCGAACAATGACAACGATCGTTTTTCAGAAAATCTGATTGTTTTATTCGTAATTGTGAAAATGATACCAATTCAAAATTAGTTACCGAAATCGCGTTCAAACAAGCTGATTTCGTTGAATACAAGCCGTTGAAATGAGGTATAAGGAATTATGTGCATAATTGAGCGCATTGATGTCCTTGTTGTTCTCATTGTGCTAAGTCTTCGGAATGAACTGATAATCCTAGCCGCTTTAAGCTCTAGGGAAAGGCGATGAAAGTAACAATCAGCTGAGAAAAATTGGGAGAATTTTCATACCGTTCTATAGTTAATTCAGAACTCTAAAACCTCCAATTTATTACGTGAGATTTTTATTTTCCCTTCAATCTCCATACTTTTTAGAAGACGCGAAATTACCACCCGTGAGGAATGTAAATCGTTGGCGATTTCTTGGTGGGTCACATCCAATTCGGTTGATTTTGCCACGAGCACTTTGTCTTTGAGGTAGCGATGAATTCGATCGTGCATGTTGCTAAATGCTAAACTATCAATGGCTTCCAAGAGTTCCTTGAAACGATTATTGTAGCTCTCGAATACAAAACTCATCCAGCCTGGGTATTTTTTGATCCAATCCGACATTTTTTCTACGGGAATAAGAATAAGTAAACTATCATTTTCCGCAAGTGCTCGAATTTCACTTCGTGTGTTTCCCATGCAACACGTCATCGTCATTGTACACGTGTCACCTGATTCCAAAAAATAAAGCAAAAGCTCCTCGCCTTCAGAATCTTGCCGCATAATTTTGATCGCTCCGTTCAGCAACAGAGGCATGTTCTTCACTTGCTGTCCGTAGTCGATGATCGTTTCACCGTTCTTAAATTCCTGTGCCCGCCCCACAGCCATTATTTCTTCCAATAATGCTTCTTCGAAAAGGTAGCCATAATTCTCTTGAAGGGATTCTCTTACGTTCATAGGTTCGATTGAATTGAACCTTAAAGGTACGGTTTAAGAACTAAGAAATGGCCTTAAATCGTTCAAAAATTAGCCTAGCGAAAGTGCAAAATATTCCATTCTTGAACTAAATTCCCTGTTCTTGAGTTAGCTGTTTAGTTCTCCTCAATTAACATTAAATACCCACGGACACTTTAATATTGGTTGTTTTCTCAAATAAGGATGTTCAAGAACTGCACGAAAGCATCGAACAACCAATCTTATTCAACGCCCAATCCGGACGCTTGGCGAACCATTTCTCCATTTCTGGCTGCTCGTCATATGGTCGCTCCAAAAGCCTGTACAATTCATCAATCAGCGAATAATCTTGCTTTTCTGCTGCATCAATTGATAGCTGCGCCATGTAATTTCGAAGAACATATTTAGGATTCGCGCCATTCATTTGGCGAATGCGTTCTTGCGACGAACGCGTATCGAGCTTTAATCGTAGAGCGTAATTTTCCAACCAAGAAATCCACGCTTCCGAAAAGGGTTTGAATTCGGCTTCAGCGAGATAACTGGATCCTTGAATCACGCTCAAAAAGGACGCAGACGACTCAAATCCGCTCAGTGAACGAAAGAAAATCGTCATGTCGATCGATGAAATTTCCATGAGTTCTTTTAATTCATTGATCAAGGTCAAATCCCCTTCTCTTGATTGAGAAAAGCCCAATTTTCCGCGCATCATGTCCAAATAATCGGATTGAAAATCACGCTTGAATCCATCCAAAATGGCTTCCAAGGGTGCAGCTTCATCAATCAACGGATAGAGCGCATTAGCCAATTGCGCCAAATTCCAAAGTGCTACATTCGGCTGATTCCCGAATCGATACCTCCTCTGTTGCGCATCTGTGGTGTTGGGTGTCCAATTCGGATCGTAATTCTCCAACCAGCCATACGGACCGTAATCAATGGTGAGTCCTAAGATGGACATGTTATCCGTGTTCATTACACCGTGTACAAATCCAACACGCTGCCAATTCACGATCATCAAACGCGTGCGTTTCGCAACTTCCTCGAAAAACTGGAGGTACGTTTCCTTTGACGGTCTTCCAAGTTCAGAAAAATGTTCACGAATCACGTGATCGACCAACTTTGTTAAGGTTTCACGATCACCTCGCGAGGCAAAAATTTCAAAACTCCCAAAACGCACGAAGGATGGAGAAACCCGACACACAATGGCGCCAATTTCATCCTGTACGTTTCCGTTGTACATGATATCACGAGGAACAAAATCTCCTGTTGTTACCAGCGACAAAGCCCGCGTTGTTGGAACTCCAAGGTGGTGCATCGCTTCACTGCATAGATATTCACGAATCGAGGAGCGCAACACCGCCAATCCATCTGAACCACGAGAATAAGGTGTAGGTCCCGCTCCTTTCAATTGAAATTTCCAGTTTTGATGATCGATTGATAATTCTGCAATATTGATTGCGCGACCGTCACCCAATTGTCCTGCCCAATGGCCAAATTGATGTCCCCCATAGCACATTGCATAGGGACGAGCCGTTCGAAATGGAATGGCGCCACTTACAATTTTCACCAATTCCTCCTCATCGCTCACTTCAAGATTCAATTCCTTCAAAAAAGTTGTGGATACATGAACACGTTTAGGATTGGAAGGAATTCGAGTATTGACGTAGGAATAACACGCTTCATACACCTGTCTTGAACCCGGGATTGTAAGGTGATCCGCCGGTAAATTATCCGCGAAGCGTTGATCAATTTCTTGTTCGAATAAATCCATCATTCCAATTTTATATGGCCTCAAACGGCATGGGAAAGTTACAAAAAAAGCGTTCCGATCGGATCGAAACGCTTTTACAATAAATTAGTTGGTATTGGTCTATTGCTTGATCAGACGCTCCATTTGGACTGTTTGATTATCTGTGACCATTTGGATCAAGTAGCAACCCGGTGCCAAATCGTCGAGATTTACATTGATGAGTTTGCCATTATCTGTATTGTAATCAATGAGTTTGATTACTTTTCCATTCAAATCTGTGAATGTGAAATACGTATTTTCATTGGATATATCTCCGTACAATTCAATCGCTACCAACATTCCAGCAGGATTCGGGTTGATGCTGAAACCAGTTTGATCAGAGAGACATTCGGCGCTCACCACACCAAAATCATCGTTGGAACCATCCACATCGTATTGCTTCACGCGGTAGTACACCGTTTCATTTTGGCGGACACTATAATCTTTGAAACTGTAATAAACAGGTGAATTGGAATTTCCAGTTGCCTGCACTTCACCAATAACCGACCATTCAAGACCATCTGTGTTTCGTTCGATAACAAAGTGAGAAGCATTGTTTTCCATAAGGGTTGTCCATTCAACTGATACTTCTTGCAAATCATCGTTACAGGTAGCATTGTAAGCGCCTAATTGAACAGGAAGTAACGCGAGAGGCACTAGAATAACAGCACCAGAGCCGCCAGAAAAGCTCGTTATACCACTCATTTGCGCGTAATTAATAGCGTTAACCGTCGATCCAATTGTGCCGGGAATCTGCAAACCATCGTAGTCAGGAGCCGTATAGTTAGAACCCGTATTTTTGAACCAATAGAAGCCCAATGGGGTAGCGTATTTATAGCTGTAGGAACATGCAGGATAGGTTGCCATCCATGCTATTGCCGCATTTTCAATGGCTGTTCGCTCCGCTGGTTGGTAGTAGAAACGAACGTTATAGGGAGCGTTCAACGTTCCACCTCCAAAATCCAAGTTCCAACTGCGTTCCATTTCAAATCGCTCTTCACCCGGATCAAGGCCAATTGAGCAATTCGCAGGAGTCGAAGGTCCTTGTGTTTGTTGGTAATAGGCACCATTGTCCCAAATCGTGACGACTGGAAAACCTGCCGGTGCTCCAGAAAAATCACCTTGGCACGACCAGATAACTTGATCTCCAATGTAGAAATGATGCCAACCAGCGACGTCGGTGCAGTACGTATTCGTTGTTGCTCCGTTTGTTGCATACACATAACTTT
>JBFYPU010000112.1:0-3968 GCA_041303175.1 Crocinitomicaceae bacterium
CAACGGAAGAAAAAGCGTTAAAAGTAAACCTGACAAACAACATCTACGGATGCTTTGCAGAAATTGGAGCGGGACAGGAAGTTGCTGCGAATTTTTTTAAAGCTGGAGGAAGCTCGGGCACCATTGCCTATACTCATTCGGCCTACGATATGAAGGTTTCGGATTCATTGTATGGCGAAGCCTCACGTTACGTCTGTGAAGAGCGACTGCTCACAATGATGGGGACGGAATATTCAAAATTAAAAAACAGCCTTACTGAGAAATACAAAGAATCGCGCTTTTTTGCCTTCTGCAATACCGTTGAATCGCTAAATTATCACAAAACCAATCAAGGTCACGGTTGGGTTGGTATGCGTTTTCAATTGGAACTCGAAAAAGAGCCAAACGATGTTATTTTGCATGTTAAAATGCATGACACCAGTCACAAGGCGCAACAAGAGGCACTTGGTATTCTGGGCGTCAACCTCATCCACGCAAGTTATTTCCAAAACAAAAACATTGAGGAATTTCTGTCTAGCTTGACGCATCGCTTGCCTCGGGATCGTATGGAAGTTGACATGATTCGCGTCTCTGGCCCCGATTTTGAAGGCATGGACAACCGTATTTTAGCTCTCAACCTAGTGAAACGCGGAATTACAGATGCCACTATGTTTGATTTGTGTGGAAATGTTTTGCAACCTGCAACAGCCCTTTACAAAAAGAACATTTTGCTGATGCGTGGCCGATTTAGACCCGTGACCAAAGTACACATCAACATGCTTGAGCGCGGAAAGGAACAATTCCTTCTCGAAGAAGGTGTGGAAGAAGAGCATTTGTGCGTTGTGGTTGAATTGACACTAAAAGACCTTACTGCCGATGGAAAAATCTCAGATAAGGACTTCGTAGATCGTGCCGAATTGCTGGGTACTTTAGGATATACTGTAATGATTTCAAACTATTTGAAACACTACAAAATGGTTGAATACCTCTCTTCAATCGCACGTGGAAGCCGATTGGGTGCAATTTTAGGAATTTACAACTTGCAATCGATTTTCGATGAGCGTTATTACGATAACTTGCCAGGCGGAATTCTAGAAGCGTTTGGGCGTGGATTTGGTCGAAAAGTAAAAATGTTTGTCTACCCAGCTATCGACGTTGAAAGTGGCGGTCTCTACCAGCTTTCAAATTTGGTAATTGAACCGCAATTGCGTGGCATTCTTCAATACATGATGGACAACAACAAACTGGCTGCCATTGAGGATTACGATGAGAAATTGCTTCATATACTTTCGGATGATGTGCTTTCAAAAATCAAAGCGGATGCCTCGATGTGGGAAGATGACGTGCCAATGGAAGTTGTGAAAGCGATCAAACATTACGAATTATTCGGTTACTTGAAAAAAGATGAAGTCAATGCACCGCATTAATTTCGGACTATGCCACACATCAAGAACGCATTAATCCGCTATCGAATTATTGACAAATGCTTGAGAAACAAGTACAAGCCTTTTCCATCAAAGGAAGAATTGCGCGAAGCGTGCGAAGAATCTTTGTTTGGGAGTTCTGACGGTGCGCACATTTGTAACTCGACAATTGAAAAGGACATGCAATCCATGAAGTGGGAGCATGATGCACCGATCAAATACAGCAAAAGCAAGGGTGGTTATTATTATTTAGATCCCGACTTTTCGATCAACGACATTCCACTCACCGAAGACGATTTGGGAGCAATTGCCTTTGCGGCTAAAACCTTGCTTCAATTTCGAGATGTGGATTTATTCAAACAATTTGGAAATGCAATCGACAAAATTGTTGGGCGTGTAGAAGTGACTCAAGAGGGTGGAGAACAATTCATCCAGTTTGAACAATCACTTTCGGATAATGGAAGCGAGTATATTTCTCCAATTCTCGAGGCGATCAAACAATCGTTGTGGATTTCATTCGACTACACGAGCTTCATTTCTGGGCAAACAAAGGCGCGAAAAGTGATCCCGCTCCTACTCAAAGAATACCGAAATCGCTGGTATTTAATTTCCTTTGATGCGCAAAAAAATGACTTCATCACATACAGTTTGGATCGACTGACAGCACTGGAAATTCACAGTGAACCCGCAGAAAAACCTTCGAATTTTAAACCTGAAAATTATTTTAAATACTCTGTCGGCATCACGAGTGGCAATGAAGAACCTACCGCAATTCAGTTCACCGCTATACCAGTGGCGGCCAAATACATCGCATCGCAACCATTTCATAGCTCTCAAACTATGTTAGAGGAATCGTCAGAAGGTGCGCGTTTCTCGCTATTTGTTGTCATCTCAGAAGAGCTAATTCGCGCGCTTTTGAGCTATGGTGGCGAAGTAAATATAGTTCAACCTGAATCATTGAAACAGGAAATTTGTACTCGTGCATCGGCTATTTTAGCCCAGAGACAAGATTAAGAGAAGACTTGTAGCGCGTATCAATGGCAATCAGTTTCCTAACCTACAACCGTTTTCACTGATTTTCGCACTGCATCAATCACGGTATCCACCTGCTCATTCGTTAGATCAAAGTACACGGGAAGGCTGATTTCATTCGCGTATTTCGCGTATGCCTCCGGATAGTCGCTCATTGCGTAGCCACGTTTTTTGTACGCTGTAAGTAGCGGAAGAGGTTGAAAGTGCACATTCACGGAAACGTCGTATTCTACAATTTCTTGAATGATGGCATCGCGCTGCGCCTCTGTGATTCCCACAATTCTCAATAAATACAAATGATAGCTCGATGTCTTTGTCGCTGTTTCGAACGCAGGTTCTATTGCCCAACGATCTGATTGGAATGCATCGGCGTAACGGTGAAAGATTTCTTTTCGGCGTTCTAGATTTTCTGCATATCGCTCTAATTCAACTAAACCTATCGCGGCTTGCAAGTCGGTCATGTTGCATTTAAAACCAGGCTCTTCAACGTCGTATTTCCAGTTTCCCTTTTGTGTTTTCGCCAAGGCATCTTTGTTTTGACCATGGAGAATTTTGGTGCACATCTCGCGGTAAATCGCAGCGTGATCAAAGTTGTATGGGAGATTAAAGCACAATGATCCGCCCTCAGCCGTGGTAAGATTTTTTACCGCATGAAAGGAAAATGATGACACGTCCGCGAGACTTCCGGAACGCTTCCCCTTCATGATTGCTCCAAAACTATGGGCTGAATCGCTAATGAGCAGAATTCTTCCCAACATGGATTGAAGTTCATTCGAGGCGTAAAATTGTGACTTAACAGCGGGTTCATTGATCAAATCCATCAATAAATCGTAATCGGCAGGGAATCCCGAAATGTCAACAGCCATAATTGCCTTTGTTCTTGGAGTGATCGCCGCTCTCACTTTTTCGACGTCTAGGTTGAAATCTACTGCGGTGACGTCTACCATTACAGGAATTGCTCCAGCATGGATGATCACATTGGCACTTGCACAATAGGTATAAGCAGGAAGGATGACTTCGTCGCCTTCACCAATTCCCCACCAATGGAGCAATACTTGCATTCCCATAGTCCATGAGTTGACCGCAACGGTTGTTTGGCACCCACAATATTCGGTGATTTTGGTTTCAAACAGTTTTGTGCGTGGGCCCGTTGTGATCCAACCCGATTTAAGGGCTGCGGTGACTTCTGCTATTACTTTATCGTCAATTCTTGGTGGAGAAAAAGGAATCATATCGTGCAATTCAATGTTGCCCCGAAGGTAATCATTTAGTTTGTTTCGTTCGAGCGCAATACACCATAGAATTTTTCTGCGATATTATCTCGGTTGAAGTGAGCCGATACGTAGTCGCGTGCGCGATCACCCATTTGTACAATTTGTTCAGGATTTGCCGCCATCTGCAGCATTTTTTCCGCAAGGTCGTCCACATTTTCGGGTTCAAAAAAGTACCCCGCTTGTGCCTTCTCAATAAAATGTCGGCGCGCTTCGCCATCCACGCCGAGAAGTAGTGGTTTTTTCATGGCTAAGGCCTCAA
>JBFYPU010000113.1:0-4801 GCA_041303175.1 Crocinitomicaceae bacterium
AACATATCCTTTATCACCAACCGTTGGGGTATAAGGCACTACTTTTCTCACTTTTCCCTTTGCGTTGTCCATAAAGTATTGAACATCGTAGTAGTAGTTACTATATCCTAGATAAAATGAAGGGTACCAATAACCATCTGTTTCGTAGTAGGCAAGAACAACGTCATTTGCCTTGAGTTTAGAAACGCCTTCTCTTTCGCCACGAGCAACCGCCGAAAGCACTCCACTTCCGCATGGTGTAGACTCAATGATTCGGGCTTTGTCGAGTTCAGATATAACATACATTGTAATACCTCCAATTTTCCATTGATTATTTTCTGATCCAATTTCTAGTCGTGTGTAGGCACTTTTGTCTTTGTTCCAATAATCGATGTAGCCGTTGCCAACTTCTTTCAATTCCGGAACAGTGCAGTATTGATTTTTATAGATAAATTCTCCTGTTGAAGTACTTGTAAGAATTTTATCTATTAAGTTAGCACCATCTGAGGTGAGGACTTTAAAATCGGGTTTTACGAAATAGAATGAAGCTAACATTTGGTACAACACTCCTTCAATGTTGTTTTTGTCGGCAGTCATAAATTGAGTATGCAAAAAATCTTTTACATCGTGTAAATCTTTCATTGCAGGTAGCTCAAGCGGTTTAAATGTTGCCCATTTTTTTTCTGCTTCTGCGCTTAAGTAGATCATTTCCATGGATTTCAAATTTTCTCTTTCTGCCTGAGAATATTTCTTGGTGGAGAGTACCTTTTTTACAACTCCAAACTCATCACCAATCAATTTATTCCACGTACCATTTTCTTCCCTGTATAGACGAATTGTATAAACTTGATTTACCAATTCAGCATCGCCAATATCATTAATAAAACGCTCATAAGATGTTGAAGCTGTAAACGAAACACTGTTAAATGTGTGCCATTTGAACTTGTTATCTGGTGTAATTTCGAAGGGTTTTGGCATTCCAATAATTTCATTTCGAATTCCTAAACGGAAAATCTCGGATAAATTATTTTCAATAAAGCTAAGTAGTTCTTTTTCATCTGGATCAGGCATCCCAATCAATTCCGAATCGCCAACGAGGTACCTTTTGAAAACGTATTTCCCATTTTCTAAATCATAACGAACACCACCATAATCAACAACTTTTACATTTGGATAGTTAGGATTACTTGCGTTTGAAATTAACTTTACATCTCTTCTATAAACGTTTTTCCATACATTATCTTCATATTCTTTCTTTACCGTTCCTGCGCCAGCAGTTAATTCGATTGAAGAAGCGGATGGGTATTTCTTTTCTAAATCTGCTTTGATTGTAGCATCTGTAGGTTGAGCAATGCTAGTCATGCTTGCAACTAAAAACGAGAAGAGGATGAAATTTTTCATAAGTTAAATGGTTTTAAAATCAAAATTACTCTCTTCTTGAAGCTTGGTGTTCACACTTTCGGGTGATTTTGAATTCATCAATGTGTTAAAAATTTGTGCATTAATCGAAAAAATCCGTTAACCTTTATTTTTTCAACTCATACTATACACCAAAGATTGAGTGGAGTTTTAGTCATTTGTGACGGCTATCTTCCTAAATTGGCATATTTTCAACTATGAAATATACTTTAGTGGGGAATATAAGCAAGTAAAGAAGATCCTCAAATCCTAAGATTTCGCGTTTTGCTTGATTGATCAGCTTCTTTTCTCTTAACTCTTCATTTGTCTTTTTTTGTTGCCATATTGATACAATTTTAATTGGAGTTGAAAAGTAGTAAATTTGGGAGTGGCAGCTACCGAAGGTTTAGCTCAACACAGGTCTTGAAAAAAAGCCGAAATCTCAGTAACGAAAAACGATTAAAAGATAAACGTATGATCATAGATCGCTAACAATATTAATTTCAAAATCGGCTCCTGCCCTAGGCGTGAGAACGTTAGATGTAATGAATCTTAAACTTTTATCGTGTAATGCGTAGCGTTCAAAAATCTATCCATCCAACGCAAGAGACCGCATAGCCGCACCGCAGAAGTGAAGGTTTCGAAGGAAAACCGGAGTTCTCATACGTCCAACAATACAATACTCCAACCATCCAACTCCACCTGTGATTCATACAACTTATCACATCGCATCTATAACAAACCCTCACGCCAACAGTGCGACCTTTGTTCCGTGAAAACTCTTTCACATCTGAACAAATCGATCATGAAAAAATATTTCAAATTTACCCTGCTCTCCGCTCTTGGATGCAGTTTAGCTTTAGTTAGCTTCGGGCAAGCGCCCAACCTCGGCACTGCTGCCAATTTCGTACTTTTCTCCACCAACGGTGCTGTAAGTAATACGGGCATCACACACTTAACTGGAAACGTTGGGACAAACAATGGCTCTAGCACGGGCTTCGGTAACGTTAACGGTGTGATGCACGATGGCGATGGTGTAAGTGCTCAATGTGCAGCAGATCTGCTCATTGCCTATGGTCAACTGAACGTTGCCATCCCAACCAATAATCCTGCTCCACTTTTAGGAAACGGTGCGACGCTCATTCCTGGTGTATATGCCATCTCTGGCAATGCGAGCTTGAGTCTCAATTTAATTCTTGACGCACAAGGCGACCCCAATGCAGTCTTTATATTCCAAATTCAGGGTTCCCTTTCTACCTATGCTGGTTCATCCATTGTGCTGACAAATGGTGCGCTTGCTTGCAATGTTTTCTGGAAAGTTGAAGGATTGGTGAGCATGGCTTCTGGCACATCTATGAAAGGAACAATCATCGCTAACAATGCAGCGATTGAAATGTCAACCGGTGATGAATTGGAAGGACGAGCATTGAGCACAGCTGGTGCAATTACGGTGGATGGAATACTCGCCTACACACCTATTGGTTGCGGAAGTCCAGTGCTTACAGGTCCTGCAGCGCCAGACTTAGGAGCGGCTGCGTGTTATGCCATTTTTTCAAGCCTCGGTGCAGTGACCAACGCTGGAATCACAAATTGCACGGGTGATGTTGGAACAAACGATGGTGCCATTACAGGTTTCGATCCGCTTCTCATAAACGGTTTACTGCACCTAGTGCCTGATCCATCAACCGCACAATGTGCTAGCGACTTACTCGTTGCACATACGTATTTGAACACCTTGCCATACGATATTGAGCTGCTCTATCCTGCTGAGTTTGGCAACAACTTAGTGCTCACACCACACACCTATTTATTGGATGGCGCAGTGACGTTCACCGATTCTGTTTACTTAGACGGTCAAGGAAATCCAAATGCCGTGTTTGTGATTCAAATCAATGGTGCGATGACGACCAGCACCTACTCCAAAGTGATTTTGATAAATGGAACACAGGCTGAGAACGTGTATTGGAAAATCGAAGGCGCTGTGACCATCAACAATTATTCCGTCTTCAACGGCACAATCATTTGCAACAATGGTGCATTGGGTGCGATCAATTCTGGAGTTCAACTGAACGGACGGGCATTGACCACAAACGGCGCATTGTCAGCCAGTGCGATTGATATCATCGCATCGCCAATTCCAACCAACTGCGCGACGCTTGGATCCACAACACTCAACCAAAACGTGGATGCAATTCGTGTTTTTCCGAATCCGTTCATGGATGTTCTAACGCTTTCATTACCTGACGCATCACTGGGAAATAACTACACCTTTTCATTGGTCAATCCAATGGGTCAGGTACTCATGAATGTACCAATTACGCAAGCGCAAACAGTACTCAAAACGGATGACATCCCCGCAGGGATTTACTTCTATACCCTTTATCATCAAGACTCAGAGGTCCAGACGGGGCTACTTATCTCACAATAAGTGATTTATACAAATTTCAACCATGGAAATGCAACGACATGCCCCAAGAGTATCCCCACCTTTGTAGGAGCAATGGATCATCGAATATGGTTTTCGTAAATAGATCAAATTGAATAAGTTAAATCGTAATTAAACAAACAATATCATGGAAAATCCAGGGAAATTAGCAGGAGCATTGGTGCTCGGCGCAGTAATCGGTGGAGCATTAGGAATTCTATTCGCACCAGACAAAGGAAGTAACACACGCAAAAAATTGATGAGTGGAGCGAAGGATCTTGCAGAAGATTTGAAGCACAAAATACAAAAGGAAAAGGCGGATGTCAATCACACCGCATAATTTCTAAGTCCGCATTATTACATGCAGGACAAATGAGTTAAATGAGTAGTTGTTTAAGTTAGAGTAGTTCAGTAAACGGTCATCGGAGGAATTTTACAAACAAACGTAAAATCGATCAGGTGACCGTTACTTCTGAATCAACCAAGAAATCAAAGAAAAAATGCCTGAAAAAATAAAATTAGAGGAATTAACAGATGGTGTGAAAACCTACCTTCAAACGAATATAGAGCTCTTCAAATTGGAAGCAACGGAGCGCACTTCGGTAGTTGGTGCCCGACTGATCAGCTCTATCCTAGTTGGCATAACACTTTTGCTCTTCATTCTCTTTTTAAGTCTCAGCGCAGGTTTCTTGCTCGGCAACTACT
This sequence comes from Crocinitomicaceae bacterium, assembly GCA_041303175.1. Lineage (GTDB taxonomy): Bacteria > Bacteroidota > Bacteroidia > Flavobacteriales_D > Crocinitomicaceae > UBA4466. Next base: position 4,508 of record JBFYPU010000113.1, read on the forward strand.
TCAACGATCTTTGCACCGGTTTTGCCATAGTCACAGGCTTCTATTTCCTTCTGACCCTTATTCTCCTTCTGTTCAAGAACATCATCGAAAAAGGAATGCGCAATTCAATCATTCGACGCCTTCTTTCAAAGTAATCCTTCAAGAAACTATAAAGCTCGAATAACCATGGAAAAAGCAGCCATCACAACCCACGAAGAACTTAAAATGCATATTGCTGAGGTGAGAGAAACCCTAGAAGTTCAAGGACTCGAACTGAACGATCACTTCAGAGAATTCGTGCATTCTATCAGTCCA